>JAHUUI010000002.1:300000-564431 GCA_019218315.1 Cardiobacteriaceae bacterium TAE3-ERU3
AACACATTATAATTACAACATCATCTGCAGGGCTCAACTATTGTGAGTACGAACATGATGTACATGTTATCTTCGGCACAGTGTCAATCAACGGTCAGAGACTCAATAAAGTAGCAACCGATGTCGAAGAAATATGCCCCATGCAGCTACGGGCCGAAATTGAAAAGCATCCTGACGCAAAAGTTCACTTTACCCCACCTACAGCACAGATGATCTATACAGACTTGCTTGAGCTACTTGAGCAAAATTACGAAGAATATTTCATTGTCGCTTCCGAACATAAAAGCTCTAAAGACAACTTCAACCAAGCTCTTGAACTACTAACACCTGAACAAAGAGCTAAATTCAACTTCTACTCTTCTGAAACGCTTGGATTTGGCTGTGGGCTTTTGGCACTAAAAGCAGATGAACTATTCAAGCAAGGTAAAACCAGCTCTTACGTAATCAATAAGCTGAAAGAGATAGAACAAAACAGCATTTTACTGTGTACAACCTTTGAGCTTGATAGCGTCCCGGACAATATATTCACCTCTGAGTTCAAGAAATCTTTCTTCCCATCCCTTTCTGGACGTCATCCTCTCGTCAAAGTCCCATCTCTCCGTACACCAGAAAAAATAGCCAGTTTTAATAGTTATGAAGCACTGCTCGATGGCTTTGTCGATCAGATTAAGAAGTATATTGGCAACTGCCCATACAATGGCTACGTTATTTGCCCAGTCAATCATCCGGCAAGTCGTTGGTTTGCTGAAACCATGGAAGAAAAATTGGGTGGTGAACATATTTCTGTACTCCCTATCACGCCTGTAGTCGCCAGTCTGTTCGGCATTGATTTTCTCGCAGTACGTGTATATGCACTGCCAGAGTGCCTAAGCCAACTCTATCGCGCAGAGCAGCGGTCTTTAGCCGAAGCGGTATAACTACATTCCATTTTGCTATAAGCACGATCCTCATTGGCATTGTGCTTAGCCTAATAGCCATGCTTTAATATGCCGATGCTTATTAATAACGATAGATTCTAGTTCATGCGGCACATTGACCGTATTCCACTGCGCTTTCAGCTGGCACAAATTGTCGTCGCGACAACCATTGTGCTGTTTGGTGCATGGATTTACCACAACGTCTCCGGTAACCTTGCACGCCTTGGCCAAGGTATCAGCTTCGGTTTTCTTGATGATCCGGCAAACTTTCCCGTCAGCCAATCGCTGATTGATTACTCAGCCCGCGATTCTTATCTCCGCGTCTTCTGGGTCGGCTTACTCAATACGTTATTGGTATCCGGATTAACCGTCATTACTGCAACTATTATTGGCGTAGTTGCTGGTGTGATGCGTATTTCGCCAAATTGGCTACTGCGCAAAATTGCCGCTGTATTCGTCGAAGCATTTCGCAACGTACCGCTGTTGCTCCAGTTGTTTTTCTGGTACTTCGCCATTCTGCCTGCCCTCCCCCCACCACGAACCAGTGAGGCTATCTGGGGCTGTCAGGATGGTGCAGGCTGCTTGCTGGCGCTAACCAATCGTGGCCTTTATGCCGCGAAGCCTACGGACAGCACTCTAACCCAGCTCTGCCTACTCATTTTGACTGCGGCAATGATCACAGCCATTTTATTGATCCGCTACGCACGGCGTAAGCAAATTCGCACTGGTAAAACAACATTGGTATGGCCTTGGATTGTTCTGCTACTGATCACGCCATTCGCCTTATGGTTTGGTTTTGCAGGTGCCGATGATTTCGTCCGACCAGAGCTTAAAGGCTTCAACTACCGCGGTGGTTTCTTGATTTTACCTGAGCTTGCTGCACTATGGCTGGCATTAACTTTATACAGCGCTGCTTATATTGCAGAATACGTACGTGGCGGTATTCAATCAGTCGCTAAAGGGCAATATGAAGCTGCTGCATCAATTGGCCTTGGCAACGCCCGCGCCATGCAGCTGGTAATCTTGCCGCAAGCACTGCGCGTCATCATCCCACCGCTAACCAACCAATATTTGAACATCGTCAAGAACTCTTCACTAGCAACCGCAATTGCTTATCCCGACCTTGTATCGGTATTCACCGGCACAGCACTTAATCAAACTGGCCGTGCCATTGAAATCATCACCATGACCATGGCTGTTTATCTGTTCATCAGTTTAACCATTGCGCTGTTCATGAATTTGTATAACCGCCGTATCCAGTTGGTGACCCGATGAGCGTAAAATTCGAGTATCTACCCGACCGAACACCACCACTCACTCAGCGAGGCATCATTGCATGGCTGAGACAAAACCTGTTTTCATCCCCACTCAACACAGCTCTGACCATCATTTCGCTGTATATAATTTACCGACTGCTACCCCCGCTCCTTAACTGGATAATTCTCAACGCCGATTTCATCGGCGACGACCGTAGTGCCTGCACGTCAGGCGGCGCATGCTGGGTATTCATTGCCAACCGCTGGGAGCAATTTATTTATGGCTACTACCCCAATGGCGAACGCTGGCGCGTAAATCTCGTCTTTCTCGGGCTACTCCCAATTACAGTTCTGACGATCTATTTTTTGCGTGGTGCAGCGCGTTTTTATGCCATTCTTGCCACGCTGTTTTTGATGCCAATTATTTCCTGGACACTACTCAAAGGCGGAGTGTTTGGCTTAAGCACTGTGCCGACCAAACTATGGGGCGGGATGATGCTGACTCTGGTCGTCTCTTCGGCCGGTATTCTTTTCTCCTTACCGCTCGGTATCTTACTTGCACTTGGTCGCCGCTCACGCCTGCCAATTATTTATGGTGCATGTACTATTTTTATTGAGTTTTGGCGTGGCGTACCGCTGATTACGGTACTATTTATGGCTTCAGTCATGCTGCCTTTATTCCTTCCTCCGGGCACGACAGTCGATGCGTTATTACGCGCACTGATTGGTGTAGCATTATTTGCCTCAGCCTATATGGCTGAAGTTGTGCGTGGAGGGCTGGCGGCAGTTGATCGTGGTCAATACGAAGCGGCCGACAGCATTGGCCTAAGTTATTTCACAAAAATGCGCCTGATCATTCTGCCACAAGCCTTGCGTGCTGTGATCCCGGCAATCACCAATACCTACGTCGGCCTGCTTAAAGACACCACGCTAGTCTCCATCATCGGGCTATACGACTTCCTCGGCATCGTCCATTCAGCCTCACAAGACCCTGATTGGCTCGGCTATAGCATTGAAGGTTACGTCTTCACCGGTATTATTTACTTCTTGCTCTGTTACAGCATGAGCCAAACCAGCTATAAATTAGAACGCTATTTTGCACCGGAGCGTACGCGATGAGCGAACCCGTCATACACATAGAACACCTCAATAAGTGGTACGGCGACTTCCACGCCCTCAAAGACATCAATCTTGACGTTGCACGCGGTGAGCGAGTCGTCATTGCCGGGCCATCTGGCTCGGGCAAGTCGACCCTGATTCGCTGTATCAACCTACTTGAGACATGGCAAGAAGGCAGCATTAGCGTCGATGGCGAAGTACTTGATGGATCGGCGAAGCAAACCCGTAACTTACGCCGTAAAGTTGGTATGGTTTTCCAGCAATTCAATCTCTTTCCGCATCTAACTGTACTCGACAACCTTACCCTCGGCCCACAATGGGTCAACAAACAGCCTAAGCGAGATACTGAAGCAAAAGCACGACAAATTCTGGAACGGGTCGGTATAGGTGAGCAAGCTGAAAAATACCCCGGTCAGCTCTCCGGTGGACAGCAACAACGCGTCGCCATTGCCCGCGCACTATGTATGGACTGCGATATATTGCTATTTGACGAACCCACATCAGCGCTGGATCCGGAAATGATCAAAGAAGTACTTGATGTCATGGTCGAGCTCGCAGAGCACAGCGACATCACCATGCTCTGCGTTACCCACGAAATGGGCTTTGCTCGCACTGTTGCTGATCGTATTATATTCATGGACAAAGGCGAGATCATGGAAACTGCTGATCCCGAAACTTTCTTCACCAACCCGCAGCACCCTCGTGCGCAAGCATTTCTGAGTCAACTGCTGCATCAATAGAGAGGACAAACCATGAGCAAATTTACCCTCACCAGCCCAACCATTAAAGAAGGTGAAACCTTACCTAACACCCACGTCTTTAACGACTGGGGTTACAAAGGTGACAATACTTCACCAGAATTGCATTGGCATAATGCCCCAGAAGGCACCAAGAGCTTTGCTATATCGTGTTACGACCCTGATGCTCCTACTGGTTCAGGCTTCTGGCACTGGTACGTCATTAACTTACCTGCGAATACCACTTCTCTACCTGTCGGCGCAGGCAATCCTGATCAGCCACAACTCCCTTCTGGCGCCCGTTCGATGAACAACGATATCGCACAAAAAGGTTTTGTCGGCGCATTTCCACCAGAAGGTGATAAGCCGCATCGCTATATTTTTACCGTCTATGCACTGAGCGTAGAGCAGCTTGACCTTCCAGAAAACGCCACAACCGCTTTTGCCGGATTCAACGTTCTGGGTAACACCCTTGCCAAAGCAACATTGACAGCTCATTACAGCTGTTAATAGTGCCTTGCAGTTGGTCGTTTTAAATGGGCTGCCATCTGGTGGCCCAAATTGTTTACACTGTGCAAAATCCTCATCTTCAACTGGAGCCACCATGAAACCTGAAAAAGCCAATCACGACCTCACCAGCAAACTGACCGGCTTACCCAACAATGTTGGCAACAAAATGGAGGAAGGCTTACATGCCATAGGCATTAACACCCCGAAGAAATCGAATACTATTTGCACACACCTCTCGAACCTCAGGTAACGACTATCGGCAACCATTGATGAATTTTGATCCAGCACTTGCCAGCAATACGATACTCGCCATAATTGGCCTATTATGGCTGGCACTAACCATTTACGCGGCATTTACCGTGCGCTGGCATATCGTGCGCGAATATCCATTTACCGTACATATCTTTTTTGCCACCTGTATCGGCCTTAGCTTATTGGCAATGATGCGTACAGGCGTCAAGCCCGGTCTTGGTATTCATCTAATTGGCTTGACCGCAGCAACCTTAATGATGGGCTGGCGACTTGCATTGCTGGCCGGCGCCATCAGCCAATGCCTTTTGGTCCTAACCGGCTATGAAGCCATCATTGCTCTCGGCATCAATGGGTTATGTCAAGTAATCATCCCTGTTGCTATAAGCTTCTGGTTTTGCCGCCTTTTACAACGCTTGTTACCGCACAATCCTTTTGTATTCACCATTGGTGCCGGCTTTTTTGGAGGCGCATTATCACTTGCTGCCGCACTGGCAACTTCGGCATTTTTGCTCCACGTACTTGGTGTCTATGATTGGACGTTGCTATGGGAAAAATATCTACGCTTTACATTAATCGCTATTTACCCCGAAGGCTTCATTAATGGTGTCTTTATCAGTTCAATGGTAGCCTTTCACCCTCGCTTAATCAGTGCGTTTAATCCTGACAGCTATTTTGGAAAGCATCCTTGATGCAGATTCTGATATGTTGTGATTACCGCCTTAGTGTTACTCAATCTAAAATCAATTAAGACCACATAATCTACTTCTCTAAAGGGTATGCTTACTTAATTTACTGATACACTACTTCCCTTCCTGCGCAATCAGGGTTGGCTATAATAGTTAAGGAAAAAACGTGGCACTTTTTCTCAAAGCACTACTCGGCGCCGCAGCCGTAGTTGTAATTCAGTTATTCAGTCAGAGTCGTTTGTTTTATCTCGCCGGGCTAGTACCGCTATTTCCGACTTTTGCACTAATCAGCCATTATTTGGTCGGCAGCCAGCGCAGCCCAAGTGACTTACAGGCTACAGCTCTCTTTGGCCTTTGTGCTTTGGTGCCTTACGCCGCCTACCTGATCAGCGTTTATTGCTTCACCACGCGCCTGCCTCTATGGATCAATTTATTCGCATCATCCTTGATTTGGTGCATATTTGCTGCAATCTTGATCTACTTGTGGCAGCGATACGTATAAAAAAAGCGCCATACTGGCGCTTTTTCCAGATTGATCATTTGCCCTTAGCAAAACTCATTGCGCACCACCAGCACCGAACGCCGCGAATGGCGCACAACCTTTGCTGTATTCGGACCGAGCAAATAATCAGCAAGTTCTGGCCTACTCGCCGACATCACAATCAAGTCTGCCGCAATCCGCTCAGCTGTATCCAAAATTGCTTTATACACTGTGCCATGGCCTATATGTAGGGTATGTGGCACAGATTGAGGCATATAATCTGCGCAGAACGTCTCTAGCCGATCTCGAACACACACCTCAGCCTGCTTCCCAACACTATCATCGTACAATGATTTAAACAAATAACCCGAAAATTCAGGCACAACGGCAATTAAATGTATTTCGCCATTAAAGGCTTCGGCTTGGCGTATCGCTTCTTGAACCGAGCGCTCTTCACGCACCGGATCAGATAAGTCCACCGGTAATAAAATAATCGTCTTGCCCATATGGGATGAATTAGGCATGATTTTGCTCTCCTACTTTGGCGGCTTGCGCCTTAATCTGTGCTTCTTCCTTCATTTTTTCCATCGTCCAGCCAGTAGCACCGAGGAATATCGACACAATCGGGCTAAGAATATTAAAGAATGCGAATGGTGCATAAGCCAAAGTTGGCACACCCAGTACACCGGCGAAAAATGCACCACAGGTATTCCATGGCACTAATACTGAAGTCACCGTGCCGGAATCTTCAACGGCACGAGAAAGGTTCTTCGGCATCAATCTCGCTTTTGCGTACGCAGCCTTGAACATCCGCGCTGGAACAACAATCGAAATATACTGATCTGAAGCGGTAACATTGGTGAACAAACAAGTCGCCACCGTAGCCCCAACCAATGTACCTGTACTGTGAACCAAGCTTAAAATGGCATCTGCAAGGCGTTGCAGCATACCAGTTGCTTCAAGCGTCCCACCAAACACCATGGCGCAGAAAATCAGCCAAATTGTATTGAGCATCCCAGCCATGCCGCCACGGCTGAACAAATCATCAATCACCTGATTACCCGTTTCGATCACAAAGCCATCAGCAAGAGAGGTCATCACAAACTCATAAACTTTACTCATGCTTCCATTGTCAGTTAAGTGGGCAAGTAAGTCTTGCTGGAAGACAAACGCAAACACCACCCCAAGAACCACACCGAACAATAGCGATGGCAGCGGTGGAATCTTGCGTGCAACCAAGACAATGGTCAAAACGGGCACAATCAACAACAAAGGCGTCGTATTAAAGTTGGTGCGGATCAACTCCATCACCGTATCAATCTGGTTGTTGTCCAGCGCGTCGCCGCGGTAAAAGAAACCCAGCACCAAGAACATCAGCAAAGCAAGAACAATTGCCGGACCCGAGCTATACACCATGTGGCGAATATGGGTAAACAAATCTGTGCCAACCATAGCTGGTGCAAGGTTAGTCGTTTCAGAAAGTGGCGACATTTTGTCCCCGAAATAAGCACCGGAAATTACTGCGCCAGCTGCCATGCCCAGCGGTATGCCAAGTGTATCGCCAATTGCAATCAAAGCCACACCAATAGTCCCAGCCGTTGACCAGCTGCTGCCAGTCGCCAGAGAAACCACACAGCTAATCACACAAGCGGCAAAGAGAAAAATTGTCGGATTAATCACCATCAAGCCATAGTAGATCAACAGTGGTACAACGCCTGACATAATCCAGCTCGAAATTAATGCACCTACGACCAACAAAATCAGCATCGCCTGCAACGACATACCGATAGAATCAATTGCTGATAGTTCAATTTTGCTGTAGTGCACGCCGAGTTTAAACACCCCGATAATCCCGGCAATAACTGCCGACAAGATCAGTGCAAACTGATTCGGACCATATGTTGCATTGTCCCCAAAAACGATGACGTTAAACGTCATCATAACAATCAGAAATACAATTGGAATCAATGAAATAATAATTGACGGTCGGATAGTATTTTCGCTGCCGACTTCTATATCTTTCTCTATATCTTTCATAAGAATGAGTCCTTTTATTTATATCTTTTATCAGCGCTTGGCAGCAAAGCAGAGCATCATTACCCTAAATTAATACACAATCGCGATTTGAATTATAGATGACAATACAGGAATTAACAAACAATGCTTAAAGTAAATAACCGCTATTATCTTAAAAATAGCATGGCTATTTTCTGGTCTAAACGATGCTCAAACGCTATAATAGATGGGTTTGACTAGCTAATCGGAGAAAAAAGTGCGCAAAGCAGCAATATTGGCGTTGGCAGATGGCCGCGTATTTTATGGCAGATCCATCGGCGCAGACGGTCAGTGCTGCGGCGAGTTGGTATTTAATACCGCGATGACTGGCTATCAAGAAATTCTTACAGACCCATCTTACAATGGGCAAATTGTTACCCTCACTTATCCACACATCGGCAATACTGGCGTTAACCAACTTGATGTCGAATCCGACCAAATACATGCCGCCGGTCTCGTTGTACGTGATGTGCCACTGCTCTACAGTTCATGGCGCAGCGAGCAATCTTTACCAGACTACCTCACAGAGCACAATATTGTCGGTATTTGCGATATTGATACCCGTGAATTAACTCGTCACCTGCGTACCCACGGTGCGCAAAATGCCTGCCTGATGACTGGCGACAATATTGACGAACAAGCCGCAATTGCCGCGGCCCAAGCGCAACCGTCCATGACAGGTCTCGACCTCGCACAAAAAGTCACCATTGATACCAAGCAAGACTGGCGCGGTGAAACCATCTGGTCACTCGACAGCAACACTTACGGCCAATTGCAAAGCCCAAAATTCCACGTTGTCGCTTACGACTTCGGTATCAAAACCAATATCCTGCGCCTACTCGCCGAGCACGGCTGCAAAGTCACACTCGTTCCAGCCAATACCAGTGCAGAAGAAGCGCTTGCACTCAACCCGGATGGCATTTTTCTGTCCAATGGACCGGGAGATCCTGAGCCACTGACTGATGTAATTGAAGCCATCCGTGTATTTATCGAGCGCAAAATCCCGCTATTTGGCATTTGCCTCGGGCATCAGTTGCTCGGCCTCGCTTGCGGCGGCAAGACGGTGAAAATGAAGCATGGCCACCACGGTGCCAACCATCCCGTGCAGGATCTGGAAACCGGTGCTGTAATGATTACCTCGCAGAACCACGGCTTTGCCGTTGACGAAGCATCATTACCAGCCAACGTTAAAGCTACCCACCGTTCACTGTTCGATGGCACATTACAAGGGCTTGCCTATACTGATGCACCGATCTTTGCATTCCAAGGCCATCCTGAAGCAAGCCCCGGCCCACGTGATGCCGAGTTACTGTTCGGACGCTTTATTGATGCGATGAACGCGCAGCAATAACACGGATATGTTTGGCATCATTGACCCTGTCACCTACCTACTTGGTACTATTGCCATAGTCCTGCTACCGGGGCCGAATTCTCTATTCTGTCTCGCAGTTGCAGGTCAATACGGCGTCGCTGCCGGCTACCGGGTAGCCGCTGCAATTTTTATTGGCGACGGGCTATTGATGCTGGCAACAGCTTTGGGCGCAGCAACATTTTTAAAAGCCAATCCGCAGTGGTTTGATCTATTGCGCTTGGCTGGTGCGCTGTACCTCGCTTTTCTTGGGCTCAAACTTTTGCTCTCAGCAAAGCAGCTTTGGGGGCAAAAGCCGACCAAAGCCAAGCCTATCACACGTCCACAACGCGTATTTAGCAAAGCTTTGACCTTGAGCCTAACCAATCCAAAAGCGATTTTATTTTTCTTATCATTTTTCGTACAGTTCGTCGATCCCGACTATCCATACCCACTACTGAGCTTTCTTATTCTCGCAGTCATACTGCAAATTTGTAGCCTGACCTACCTCAGTATTTTGATTTTTGGCGGTTCACGCCTCGCGCAGCACTTCCGCCAACATTATCGAGCAGGCGCAGCAACTATAGCTGCGATTGGCGTATTGTTCATCGGTTTTGCTGTGCGGCTATGGCAAACGAACCTGCAAACATGACCAGCAACCCAAGATTTTTTGTATTCAACCATTATTGACCGGATATCATCATGCCAAAACGTACCGACCTAAAATCCATTCTCATCATTGGCGCAGGCCCGATCATCATCGGGCAAGCGTGTGAATTCGACTATTCCGGCGCACAGGCGTGCAAAGCGCTGCGTAATGAGGGTTACCGCGTCATCCTCGTCAACTCGAATCCAGCGACGATCATGACCGATCCCGAAATGGCTGACGCGACCTATATCGAGCCTATTCAGTGGCAGACTGTAGAAAAGATCATCGCCAAAGAACGCCCTGATGCCATATTGCCGACCATGGGCGGGCAAACCGCACTGAATTGCGCCCTCGATCTCGACAAACACGGTGTTCTCGAAAAATACAACGTTGAGCTAATTGGTGCGTCGATTAAAGCAATTGAAACCGCTGAAGACCGCGACCTGTTCAAAAAAGCGATGGATGAAATCGGCCTCGGCAGTGCCAAATCATTTGCCGTCCACTCGATGGAAGAAGCGCGAGAAGCACAGGCAGAGCTCGGCTTTCCGGTCATTATTCGTCCGTCATATACCCTTGGCGGTTCAGGCGGCGGCATTGCTTACAACCGCGACGAATTTGAAGAAATTACCGCACACGGGCTGGATTTATCACCGACCAACGAAGTACTACTCGAAGAATCGCTGCTCGGTTGGAAAGAATTTGAAATGGAAGTGGTGCGCGACAAGGCGGACAACGCGATTATTGTCTGCGCAATCGAAAACTTTGACCCGATGGGCGTACACACTGGTGACTCGATCACCGTTGCTCCTGCGCAAACCCTGACCGATAAGGAATACCAAAACCTGCGCGACGCGTCTATTGCGATTCTACGCAAAATTGGCGTTGAAACCGGCGGTTCAAACGTGCAATTTTCCATCAATCCCAAAGATGGGCGCGTGATTGTTATCGAGATGAACCCGCGTGTGTCGCGCTCATCTGCGCTGGCTTCAAAAGCGACCGGCTTCCCGATTGCCTCGGTCGCAGCCCGTCTCGCGGTCGGTTACACCCTCGATGAACTGAAAAACGACATCACCGGCGGCGTGACTCCTGCATCATTTGAGCCAAGCATTGACTATGTTGTGACCAAAATTCCACGCTTTGACTTCGTCAAATTCAAGCAAAGTAATCAGAACCTCAACACGCAAATGCGCTCGGTCGGCGAAGTGATGGCTATTGGCCGTACCTTCAAAGAGTCTCTGAACAAAGCACTGCGCGGACTGGAAAACGGCTACACTGGACTTGACCAGCCCAAAGCAGTCGAAAACCTCGCCGAAGCGGTCACAACACCAACGCCATCGCGCATTTTCTATGTCGCTGAAGCCTTGCGCCAAGGCTGGAGTATTGAGCAAGCTTACCAAGCCAGCGCAATCGACCCGTGGTTCCTCGCACAAATTGCCGAGTTGGTTGATATGGAACAGCCATTGCGCGAACAAGGTCTGAATGTACTCGACAATCCATCAGCCCTGCTCGCATACAAACGCGCCGGCTTTAGCGACGCATTTATTGCCAAGTGCTGTGGCTGCAAGGAAAGCGAGGTACGCGCCCTGCGTGAACGCCACGACATTCATGCGGTATACAAGCGCGTCGATTCTTGTGCCGCCGAATTTGCCAGCGCTACAGCCTATCTCTATTCCACTTATGAGCCGTACTGTGAAGCCGAGCCGACCGACAAACGCAAAGTGATGATTCTTGGCGGTGGTCCTAACCGCATTGGTCAAGGCATTGAATTTGACTACTGCTGCGTCCACGCCGCACTGGCGCTGAAAGAAAACGATATTGAAACTATCATGGTCAACTGCAACCCCGAAACGGTTTCTACCGACTTTGATACCGCTGACCGCCTCTATTTCGAGCCACTGACCCTTGAAGATGTGCTCGAAATTGTACGCATCGAACAGCCTGATGGCGTGATTGTGCAGTATGGCGGACAAACTCCACTCAAACTCGCGCGTGCCCTCGAAGCCGAAGGCGTGAAAATCATCGGCACGCCACCTGATGCCATCGACCGTGCCGAAGACCGCGAGCGCTTCCAGGCATTGCTCAACGAGCTCGACTTGCTGCAACCGCCAAACCGCATCGCCAGCACCACCGAAGCAGCGTTGCAAAAAGCCGCTGAAATCGGTTATCCGCTAGTCGTGCGTCCGTCGTATGTGCTTGGTGGCCGTGCCATGGATATTGTTTACAACGATACCGACCTCGCTACTTATATGGACGAAGCAGTCATCGTCTCACCTGATGCGCCCATCTTGCTCGACCGCTTCCTCAACGATGCAATTGAAGTCGATATCGACGTAATTTGCGACGGCGAACAAGTCATCATCGGCGGCATCATGGAGCATATTGAAGAAGCTGGTGTGCATTCAGGCGACTCAGCCTGTTCATTGCCACCATATCGCCTGAGCCGCAACATCACTGACCAGATTGCCGAACAGGCACGCGCGATGGCGAAAGCACTCGGCGTGGTTGGCTTGATGAATGCACAATTTGCGGTCAAAGGCGAAACCATCTACATCCTGGAGGTCAACCCACGTGCGTCGCGTACCGTGCCATTTGTCTCGAAAGCGACCGGTCGTCCGCTGGCAAAAATTGCCGCACGCTGTATGGCTGGTTTCAGCCTCGCTGAGCAAGGTATTGCAGGTGACATCGTTCCTGAGCTATTCGCAGTTAAAGAGGCGGTATTCCCATTCGCCAAGTTCCAGAACGTCGACCCAATTCTCGGCCCTGAAATGAAATCAACCGGTGAAGTTATGGGCTTGGGTGAGACCTTTGCCGAAGCCTTCCACAAAGCCATCCGTGGCGCGGGTGAAAAACTGCCACAAGCGGGTAGCCGTGTATTTGTCTCAGTCAAGGACGAAGACAAAGGCAAAGCCATTGATATGTGTCGTGCATTGATCAATGCTGGCTATAGCATAGTCGCTACTGCTGGCACAGCAGCTACATTACAATCAGCCGGTATTAACTGCGAGCGTGTCAATAAAGTTGCTGAAGGGCGGCCACACATCGTCGATCACATCATTAATGGCGAAATTGACATGATCATCAACACCACTGCGGGCAAACAGTCCATTGCTGACTCGTTCTCGATTCGCCGCCAAGCATTGATGCACAAAGTGTTCTACATGACCACTATTGCAGGCGGTATTGCCACTGCACATGCCCTTGCCTACGACGATAAAGAAGAAAAAGTCCGCAGCCTTCAATCCTTAGCAGATAGCTAAGCATCGTTTTTGCGTTATAATACGCAGCATCAGGAAGCCTTGCTTGTCCGGCAAGGCTTCTTTCTTATTTATGGCTTTGCGATGGCAAGTAACAAAATTGCCACGCATCAAATCAAACCCACAATACCATTGAGGTAATCATGGCTCAAAAAATTCCAATGACTAAAGCTGGTTCAGATGCACTTCGTGCAGAACTCGAAAAACTCAAAGGCGAAGATCGCCCTCGCGTCATCAATGCCATTTCTGACGCACGTGAGCACGGTGATCTCAAAGAAAATGCTGAATATCACGCAGCACGTGAAGAACAAGGTTTTATCGAAGGTCGAATTCAGGAAATCGAATACAAACTTGGCAATGCTCACGTTATCGACGTAACTACCCTGCCACAAAATGGTAAAGTTGTCTTCGGAACAACTGTCGAACTGATGGATGTAGACAGCGAAGAAGAAATGACTTACAAGATTGTTGGCGAAGACGAAGCAAACATCAAAAAAGGCCTACTGTCTAATACTTCGCCAATCGCACGTGCATTAATGGGTAAAGAAGAAGGCGAAACTGTCGATGTAACCGTACCCGGTGGCAATAAAACTTTGGAAATACTCGCCGTACATTACCGCGCATGATACTCCGTGTTTGCACTGACCAAATCTCACTGATTACTCAGTGCTAACTTTTTGTGATCACGGTTAAAAGCTATGGTGAAACTTGATTTTGCCCCGGCAAAACGCATAACATGGTCAGCTTGAAGGATTATAAGGATAGGTATGTTCCAAGGTTCAATGGTCGCATTGGTTACACCAATGCTCAGCGACGGCGCAATAGACTGGCAGCGTTTGGAAAAGCTGATCGAATGGCATCTCAGCGAAGGCACTGATGCCATTGTATCGGTTGGTACGACTGGTGAATCAGCAACGCTCACCTACGATGAGCACAAAGCAGTAACACGCTTCACCGTAGAAATCGTGAACAAACGAATTCCCGTTATCGCAGGCGCTGGGGCAAACTCGACCCGTGAAGCCATAGAGTTATCCCTATCTGCATACCAAAGCGGTGTAGATGGAACGCTACAAGTTGCGCCTTACTACAACAAACCTCCACAGCGTGGTCTGTATGCGCATTTCGAGCAAATCGCCCGAGCAGTGCCTTTACCGTTATTGCTCTACAATGTGCCTGGGCGAACCTGTAGTGATATTCTTCCTGAAACCGTATCCGCACTGAGCAAAATCAGTAATATTATTGGGATCAAGGAAGCAAGTACCTATGAGCGCCTCAAAGAGCTCAATCTCGAGCTCGGGGAAGAACGAAGTGATGGTCAATTTGTCATTCTATCTGGCGAAGACGGTCTTGCTGCTCAAGCGCTATGCGATGGGCTTATTGATGGCGTCGTATCGGTTACCGCCAATATTGCGCCTCGCTTGATGCATGAAATGATCACAGCAGGCCTACAAGGCAATAAAGATGCTTGCCTTGAGGCAGATAAAAGCCTCCAGCAGCTACACAACGCATTATTTTGTGAAGCCAACCCTATTCCAGCCAAGTGGGCATTAATGCACATGGGCAAGATAGACAATGGCATCCGCCTGCCGTTAGTCGAACTAGAAGACTCACTGCAGCAAACCGTTCAGACCGCGCTCAATGCTGCGGGTATCAAATAAACACACTAGAGGAAATCCAGCGTGCAAAAACATATTAAATTCGGCATGGCTATGACTATAGCCCTCGGCTTAACAGCGTGTGGCTCTGGCGGCAATCTCAGTGAAATTATTCCCGACCGGCGCCCGGATTATCGAACCAGTAGTTTGGAAAACTCTTTAGAAGTCCCGCCGGACTTACTCGGCGCAACTATCGACAGCCAGTACAACATCCCTGATCTCAATCCATCAGCCATTGCCAATTACAATGCATATACTGAAGAGCGTGTTCAGCGTAATCAACGCGGCATGATTGAAGTATTGCCACCACTTGAAGGCGTTGATGTTATTGAGCAAAATGGACAGCTGCCTTATATCGTCATCAATGCACCTGCTGAAGTTGTCTGGCGTGCGGTTAAGCGCTACTGGAACCAAAATGGTATCCGTCTCGCGGTAGAAGAGCCATCAATAGGTATCATGGAAACAGATTGGCTGCTAAATCAAGCTGATCTGCCATCAACCGGCTTAGGTGGACTACTAGACAGCCTCCTCGGCTTTGTTTCTGATACTGGCGAGCGTGACCGCTACCGTATTCGCTTCGCGCGCAATGATGTTGGACAAACGGTGGTTACCCTTGTCTATACACAAAGTGTCGAAAAAGCAGAATACGAGGGTATGAGCAAAAAAGAAATTGCTGGCTACACGTGGCAAATCACTGACAATGACAACCCTGAATTACAGCTGGAAATGACGCGTCGTTTGGCTATCTACATTGCCAACGAACTGCGCCGCCAAGATCAGGTCAGTAATGACCAAATCCAGCAAACCGGTGCAACTCGCTTTGTTGAGCTTGGTCAATTGCAAAATGGCAACAGCGCATTGATTTTCAATGGCAGCTACGATCAAGCATGGCGTGCTTTAGCTGTTGGCTTGGACAATGCAAGTTTTGCCATTCAGGATGCTGATTTTAATAACGGTGCCTACCGCGTCCAATATCAGCCTCAATCTCAAGCTCAGGCTGACCCCGGCCTTTGGGATAAGCTATGGGGCAATAGCAACCAAGCAACAAACTATGACAACCAGCCGATCTACCTTGTCCGCTTAGCAGATCAAGGTGATCACAGCATTGCATTAGTACAAAATGCTGATGGCAGCAATGCATCACCTGCTCAGGCAACGCAAATCCTCGAGGCAATTTACGCCACAATGTAATAGCCTAAATCCAAGTAAAATCTCGCCACCTGTATCTCCTACAGGTGGCATTTACATTGCAAAGCTCGTGATAACACGTGCAAGACTAAGCATCTAAAATATCCGTAAATTAATACGTCAACAGATACAACCCAATCAATTTCCAATATGAACCAACCTCGCCGAATTCGACAACTGCCCAACGAACTGATCAACCAAATCGCAGCTGGTGAAGTCATTGAGCGGCCTTCATCAGTTGTGAAAGAAATCGTTGAAAACGCACTTGACGCTGGCGCAACACATATCGAAATTGATATTGAAGATGGTGGTGGCAAGCTGATCCGCGTACGCGACAACGGTTCAGGCATCGAAAAAGACGATCTTCCTCTCGCTTTTGCAACCCACGCAACAAGTAAAATTGCCAGCTTCGATGACCTTGAGCAAGTTCGAACGATGGGCTTTCGAGGTGAAGCACTGCCAAGTATTGCCTCGGTCTCAAAAACCACATTGACCAGCCGTGCAATAAACAGCGAGCACGCATGGCAAATTACACCACATCTCAGTATGGATATCAGCCCAGCTGCTCATCCACAAGGCACTACGGTCGAGATCCGTGACCTGTTTTACAATACACCGGCACGAAAGAAATTCCTTAAAAGTGAACGTACCGAGCGCTTTCACATTCAGCAGTTGATTCAAAAGCTGGCATTGAGCAGCAATAATTGTACTTTTGTTCTCCGTGATGGTGGCCGTACGATGGCTACTTACCAAGGCGACAGTGCAGCAGAACGCCTTAGCTCAGTGATGGGTGAAGAGATGCTTGAGCAGTCTGTTCCCATTGATGCCAGCACCAATGAGTTACGCATGTGGGGCTGGGTTGGCCTTCCAACTTACAGCCACACACAGACTGACAAACAGCACTTTTTTATCAACGGGCGCATGATTCGTGACAAAGTCATCGTTCATGCTATCCGCCAAGCCTATAAAGATGTACTTTACAACAACAGGCATCCTATTTTTGTCCTGCACCTTGAGCTCGACCCGACTTTGGTCGACGTCAATGCACACCCGGCCAAACACGAAGTTCGCTTCCGCGAAGCGCGCATGACCCATGACTTTATCTACTCAACGCTCAATCATGCTCTTCGCGGTCACAGACCACACAATGCATTACAAGGCGTTGAAAAACCAGTACTCAATGATCAGCCAATACAGCAGCAACAACCATCGCTACAGCAGCAAATGCCGCGACAGACTGCTTCTCCTATAACTAGCTCACCAGCCACACGACAAACCCCGTTTAGTTTTAGCAGCGGACCACCGCAGAGCAGTTCATCAGCTGGCAGCCTGAATGAAAGTCAGCGTTATTACCAATGGGCCAGCAGCTTTGACCATCAGCACAGAGAGCCTCAGCCCTACTCACAACCGACTGGACGAGCCGATAGCGCAGCAGAGAACGAACACCCGCTTGGCTATGCACTGGCACAGATCCACGGTGTATTCATCCTCGCACAAAATACTCAAGGTATTGTGCTAGTTGATATGCACGCAGCACATGAGCGTATTGTTTACGAGAGGTTTAAAGCTCAACTGCGTGCTCAAGAACCAGCTGCACAGCGTTTATTGATGCCACAGTGCTTTCCTCTCACCGATGCAGATCACGATGTTCTGCTCACCCACCAAAGCTGGCTGAGCAAACTGGGCTTCGATTATCGCCTGAGCGATACCCATATTGAGCTCAACAGCGTTCCAGCCATTCTGCGCCGTATTGCTGCTGCAGATATTTTGCAACTCGTACTCGATGAGTTGCGTGAATACCCTTCCACAACAGCCATTTCACGCATGGAAGACGAGATTCTTTCTTCCATGGCCTGCCACCGTGCCGTTCGCGCTAACGATCAACTCAGTATTAACGAAATGAACCAACTACTGCGTGATATTGAGCGCACCCCTTCAGCCGGGCAATGCAACCATGGTCGCCCAACCTGGACAACCCTCAGCATGGATCAACTCGATAAATTATTCATGCGTGGCCAATGATAGTACAAACTGACCGAGCGCCAGTTCTCTGTATTTTTGGCCCAACCGCTTCTGGCAAGACAGACCTCGCCATGCAATTGGCTGATCAATATCCTTGCGACCTGATCAGTGTCGATTCTGCACAAATTTATCGCCATATGAATATAGGCAGTGCCAAGCCGGATGTGGATACCCTTGCCCGCTATCCACATGCTTTGATAGATATCTTAGAGCCTGAAGAGAGCTATTCAGCAGCCAATTTTGCCGATGATGCAACTCAACTAATCGAACTGGCACACAAAAACAAACGCCTTCCAATCTTGGTTGGCGGCACTATGCTTTACTATCATGCACTATTTGGCGGCCTTGCAGACTTACCTGCATCAGATCCTGCTATTCGCACAGCTATTGAGCAGCGTATTACCGAAGATGGTCTAGAGCCACTTTATCAGTACCTCATTAGCATTGACCAATATGCAGCTGACAAACTCACACCCAATGACCGCCAACGTATTATTCGCTTTACGGAATTACTTGAAACAACAGGAAAAACACCCAGTGAGCTGTTTGAGCAACAGCGTACCTCTCGTCCTTCATGGCCAACGCTCAGCATTGGCCTTGAGCCAGCACGTGATGCATTACATCGCCGGATAGCCGAGCGCTTTCACATCATGATAGACGCCGGATTTATCGACGAAGTGGCTGAACTCCGTAACCGGCCACACCTAACCGCTGAGCACCCTTCCATGCGTGCCGTCGGCTACCGCCAATTGTGGGCATACCTCGATGGCGCACACAGTCGCAATGAGGCGATAGAGCTCGGTATTATCGCCACCCGCCAACTCGCCAAGCGGCAAATCACCTGGATGCGTAATCGACTGCGTGAGCACCTTACGCCGGTCTTATTTGATCCGCTTGAGACACCTTCCACACACATCCTCAGCCAAATATCGAGCTGGCTTGATGATGACGCGATGGCAATAAAAAAATAAATTGCATTCCGCTATTCTAGCCAACGTTTGGAATTATTAAACGATTTAATTAGATAGTCAATTTGGGAGAAACAGATGATTAACTTTATTATTTGGTTGATTTTAGGCGCGATTGCTGGCTGGTTAGCTGGCCAAATCGTCAAGGGTCATGGCTTTGGTGCCATTGGCAACATCGTCGTTGGTATCGTTGGTGCCTTTATCGGTGGTTTCCTTGCCAACTATACTGGCATCGGTGGTGAGGCGACCGGCCTGAATATTGGATCAATCGTCACAGCAACTGTCGGCGCAGTTGTATTATTATTTTTGATCGGGCTGATCAAGCGAGGCTAAACACTGCATTTACTCAAAGCGTCGCCTAAGCGGCGCTTTTTTCTATTCAAAGTACCGACACAATGAACAAACAAACGATCGCCATTATCGGCTGTGGCTGGCTAGGTAAAAAGCTGATTGCCTACTTAGAAAAAGATTACGCACTCATTGGCACCACTGGCCATGCAGACAGTGCCGCTCAGTTACCGATCGAAGCCTACTGCTTCGACTGGACGAATCAGGCACTCCCAAGCGCCATTAATAAAGCCGATCATGCACTCATTGCTATGCCGCCAAATGCCGGGATACGCACACGTTATCCACAATATATGGCTAATTTAGCTTCAGCACTCAGCGTTACCGGCCATTGCATCATGATCAGCTCCACAAGTGTATATCCACAACAGCCCGGCCACTATGATGAAAGCAGTGTGCCTGATGCCGATAGTATCGTTTATCAAGCTGAGCAAGAATTGCGCAGCCGACACCCAGGCACAACGATTCTGCGCTGTGGAGGCTTAATTGGTGATGAGCGTATCCCGGGCAAACAGTGGCTTGGTGAGCCTTGTGATCAACCAGACCAACGCCTCAACCTCATTCATTACCATGATATTGCCCACGCTATTCTTGCCGTACTTTCCGAAAATACACAACAAGGGCAAACTTATAACCTCGTTCACCCTGACCATATCTCACGCCACGACTATTACCGAATGCAGGCACAGCGCCATCATGCCGCGGTACCTCAATTTGCGAATAACACCATCAACCCTGATAGAATCATTGATGGCAACCTGATCAGCCGTGAACTCTCCTTCACCTACGCATATTCACAACTCGCTGCTTACCCTTGAGCAACTCAAGCACTATAAAACATTGGCTAAAAGGCTTTGCCCGGTGATATAAACGGCCAAGCCAACACCAATACTCAGCAGTGGTTGACGCTTAATATGCTCAAGCACCATAACGACCAGCAGTGCCACAATACTTACTCCGGCTTGCCCTGCTCCTGACCAACGCAGAGAAACTGCTGCATAAATGGCCAATATAACCATCATACCTGGCGGCATCACTCGCCCGAGAAAGCGAAATAAACGATCATGACGCTGAGCAACCCGCATCAACGCGAAGGGAAACGCACGTAAGGCAAAAGTGAGCGCAGCAGAAATAAAAATACCGCCGAGTAGGTAGATATGCTGATCAGACATGTTGCTTTCTCGGGTAAATTATCAGCATGGCTAAGAAAAAGACAATCGCCATCGACAGCACCTGATCATTAAATAATCCCAGTGCGAGGACGATAGCAACCAACCCCATCAGCATCGCCAGGCGGCGATCACGGTGATAAAAATGCGACTGGGCAAGCACCACAAATAGCGCAGCAAGTGCAAAATCAAACCCAATCACGGAAGCCGGAATCAGCATACCCAAAACCAGCCCAAGTATTGTCCCCATAAGCCAATAACTCTGGCACAACATCTGTAATGCAATCAACAAATCACCTTCAGCCTCTTCACCCTGCTGTGCAACCAGTGAATACGCTTCATCAGTCAGAGAAAACATTGCGTAAAATCGCCCAAACGGATGCCCACGCAAAGCAGCGACGGGATAGGATAAACCATAGAAAATATGACGCACATTGACGGCTAGCGTAGCCAAAGCAATAGCTCCCCAATCTGCACCGGCAGCAAAGAGCCCGACAATGAGAAACTGCATTGCACCGGCATAAAGAACAACGCTAGCCAAAAGCCCGTACGCCCAAGGCAAATCTTGCTGTACCCACAGAACGGCAAAAGCCATACCCAAAGGGACATAGCCCATCATCACTGGTAAAGACAAAGCAAAAGCACGCCGCCATGGCATGTTCATCATACGTACGCCTTATGAGAAAAGTCATCTTGGCGCAGACAATAACTTTTCCTTCCTACCAAGTAAAGCAAAACATGCCGCCATGATTTAAAATTTTTATGCTCATAAAATGATTATTTTGTCGTCTCACCACGGTACTATTAAAAAATATACAAATAAAATCATATTGATAAATAATCAAACAAAAAACTTTCACTCTTGCAGAGAAAGTATCCTTCTAGATATATTAGGACAAAATCCCTGTAACTTGGTACAATAAAACGTTAGTTTGATTAACCCCGAGCCGCAGCCAGATGAACCACCAACTCAAATCAGTGTCGCGCCTCACAGCGCTTTATCTATGCGCTTTAGCACTAAGCGGCTGCTTGTCGCAGCAAAGTACATCGCCACAGCAGAATGTAGCTGAGGCCATACCCAAGGTTAATATTGCCAAACCACCGACAGAGATTCATCCTTCAGCAATGAACTTTGCCGATGCACTTCAGCGCACCCGGAATAACTCCGCAAAGCTGCGCGCCGATCAAGCAGATGTTGCCGCAAAGGCGCTACAGCGCGAAGCTATAGAAGGCATTAATTTGCCATGGTTATCCATCAGCGGCACAGCAGCACGTTACAGTATTCACGCTGATATCAGCACAGAAAAAGTACAACAGCGCATTGATGCTCTTGGCGCACAAATAGATGGCGTACTCGGGCAACTTCCCCCGATTCCCGGCCTACCACCGCCACCAGATTTCAGTAATGCAGGCAATATCTTGCCAGACAGCATTCACCTACATAAAAAAGACAATTACACCAATGCCGCACTGAGCGTTATTTGGCCGGCCTACTCTGGTGGTCGCCTAGGCGCCGTAAAAGATTTTGTGGGTGCACGCGCCAGTGAAGCACAAAGTACGCTACGCACAACCGAAGATACGCTCTACAGTACATTGGTCGAACGTTACTTCGGCACTCAGCTGGCTATTTTGGCTGAATCCGTCCGCGCCCAAGCGGTAAGTACCATCGCCAAGCACGATCACATGGCGCAGCGCTTTTTGGATGAAGGCTTAATTGCACGCAATGAACGCCTTGAAGCCAGCGCCAAACTCGCCGAAGCAAAAGACAATCTCGAAGCAGCAGAAAACAAATCCAAGCTTGCCACTGCCGGCCTAGCCCGATTGGTCGGTGCAAATATGGCACACCCTGCAACGGCTTTGTTCGTCAATACCAATGCCCTCAAGCCTCTCGACTGGTATCAACAGCAAGCACTTGAGCACTTCCCGGGATTTGCCAAAATTGATGCCAAAGAGCAACAGGTTGAAGCAATGCGCACCTTCAGCGAAGCCGCATTTAAACCAACCATTAATGTTCTGGGTCGTCACGACATAAAAGCACACGATGCCAATTGGCTGATCGGCGTAAACGTTCGCTATACACTATTTAGCGGTGTCGATCGCAGCAAAATGATCAAAGCAGCAAATATTCAGCTTGATCAAGTCCAAGCTGTTCGTGAACAAGCACAGTCAGACATCCAACTATTGGTCGAAAAAAACTGGCTTAGCGTACAAGATGCACTTGCCCGCTTTGCCTCTTACGATGCGCAAATGGCGCTCGCTCGTGAGCAAACCCGACTGGCTTCGCGCAGTTTTGCCGAAGGCCTTGCGACAGCACTGGACGCCATTGATGCCGACACCAATCTCGCGCGTGTTCGCACTGAGCGTGCCCAAGCTGCATATGACTATGTCTTGGCACTATCGCAACTGCTCGAAAGTGCAGGTATTCCCGAAACGTTCATTGATTATCAGGTGAACGCTGATGTACATATTGATGAGGCAACCTTATGATCAAAAAACTTTTTGCCGCCGTACTGCTCATGGCTCTGGTAGCTATCGCTGTATTCGGTTATATGAAAGCAACCGCACCTCAGCCAATCGTTTTTCAAGGCCAGCTTGAAGCGCGCACCACCGACATTGGCGCAAAAGTTCCCGGTCGTGTGGCCAATATTTATGTACAGGAAGGTGACCACATAGATGTCGGCACACTGATTATGGATATGGACGTGCCGGAAATAGATGCCAAAGTCGAGCAAGCCAAAGCAGGCTATGAAGCTGCAGAAGCAGTCGCTAACAAAGCGCGCAAAGGTGCCCGTCCTCAAGAAATAGAGATGGCCAAATCGCAATATGAGCGCGCCAAAGCTGGTGCCAATTTTGCCGAAGAATCATGGCAGCGCGTCAGTAAGCTCGCTAACGAAGGCTTGTTAAGCAAGCAGAAGCGTGACGAAACCTACGCACAATACCGCAATGCCATAGAACAACGTGAAGCCGCCAAAGCACAATATGACATGGCACGCGCTGGCGCCAGACCTGAAGACATCGAAGCCGCAGAATCCCAGGCCCAATCGGTTGCGGCGCAAGTCTCTCAGGCTGAAATTGCTCGCGATGAAAGCCGCTTAAAAAGCCCAATAGCGGGTGAAGTTGCTAACGTCATCCCCAATCCTGGCCAGCTCATGCCGCAAGGTGTCCCAGTGATCAGCGTCGTTGACTTGAATGACCAATGGCTGGTACTCAACATTCGCGAAGACTATATCCGCCATTTCGCTTTGAACAGCACCTTTACCGGGCGCATCCCGGCACTGCAAAATCGTGAAGTCGATTTCACCGTATTCACCAGCTCGGTATTACCGGACTTCGCCATTTGGCGCCCTACGCGCAACAATGAAGGCTACGACATGCGTACTTTTGAAGTCAAAGCACGTCCAGACCAGCCCATTGAAGGTATGCGCCCGGGTATGAGTGTATTGGTCGGCCTGCCGGAGGGCGCTTGAGCGGCTGGTTTCAAACATTTCAGCGCAGCGCCCGCCTTGAATGGCGTTATTTGGTGCGCAGCCGCTGGGATCAAGCAGTACTGGTTTGGCTACCACTGATTTCTATTTTCATGCTGTGGTGGATTTTTGCAGCGGCGCAACCGGAAAACATTCCAATTGCTGTAGTTGATCAAGATCGCAGCACTGAATCACGGACGTTAATCCGTATGCTCGACGCTTCGCGCGGCATTGCCGTTACCATGGCACCACTGAGTACTCTGGAAGCAAAAAATGCCATCCAGGCCGGTACAGTATATGCAGTCGTCACCATTCCAAACGATTTCAGCCGCAACATTAAAAGCAGCCGTTCTACACCAGTCAATCTGATGGTCAACGCGCAATACGGCACTCACTCCGGCATCATTCAACGCGATGTACGCACTGCCGTAGGTACATTTTCTGCCGGTGTTGAGCAGAAGGTGCGCTTGGCACTCGGCGAGCCACCAGAAAAAATCATGGCCAATATTCGCCCGTTGGTCGTTGATGCGCCATTTGGATTTAATATCACCACCAACTATCAATCTTTTATCGCTGCAACGTTAATTCCAGCCCTATTACACGTCCTCGCCACTATCGCTGGTGCTTATAGTATGGGGCGAGAACTGCGCGACAAAACTTTGCGTACCCGCTACCGCGGTAGTTTGAAGCGAGAATTCGGCACACGACGCAGTTATATTGGCATGATTTCCTTTATGCACGGCAAAATGTTCTGGACGTTTTTCTGCCACACCCTATGGGGCGCGATTTTTTTATCGCTGATCACCTACTATCACGCCATCAATCCGTCATCATGGTGGATGTGCTTCATTGCCTATATTTGCCTCATATCCATCTCGCTGTGGTTGGGCGTATTTTTAACCGCTGTACCTATTTCCTTGCGGATGGGTCTATCAGCCACCGCAATCATCACAGCACCATCCTATGCCTTCAGCGGCATGACTTTCCCCTTGCACCTCATGCCTGATGGCGCACAAATCATTGCCAATATACTTCCCCTCACCCACTACCTCCACGTACAGGTTATGCTGGTGGACATGAAAGTATCGTGGCAAATGGTGCTGCCAATTGTGACCGGAATGGCTGTTGCAAACATCATTTTGCTGTTGGTGGCTAATGGCTTCGCCTACCGTGCTTTGCTCAATCCGCAGCGCTGGGGAGGCCGGTAATGGCACATAACATTGCTAACCAAGGCTTGCTTAAGAGCTATTTTGTTACCTTGGGTATGATGCTACGCGACAAAGCCGTGGTACTAATGCTGATCGTTGCGCCAATTATTTACGGCTTTTATTATCCGTGGCCTTATTCACCGCAAATTGTGCGCCAGAGTACCATCGGTATTATCGATAATGATCGCAGTGATCTTGCTCGGCAAATTATCCGCTTTGCCGAAGCCAGCCCCAATCTCGTACTCAAGCAATACCCTGATACACGCTCCGCTTACCACGACCTCGTACAGCGCAAAATTGAAGGCTATCTCACCATCCCTGAAAGGCTGCAAAGTGACGTCTTTCTTGGCAACCAAGTCATTTTGCCGGGGCAAGTGAACGGTGCTTATTTACTGCTCGGGAAATCCGCACTAACCGGTATGCTCGGCGCTGTGCGTACTGTATCTGCTGGTATTGAGCTCAAGCGATTAGCCGCCCAAGGCATCGGTGGAGAACAAGCCACATTTATCCGTGACCCGGTCCCCTTGGTAATCAATCCGTTGTATAATCCCAATGAAGGCTACGGCAATTATATTGTGCCCGCTGTTTCATGGCTGATCTTACAGCAAACCCTACTCATCGGCGCGGCGCTGTTTATCGGCACCTTAACCGAACAACGTCGCGTTGCAGCCACGGCCACCGTCTGGGCCGGGCGCGTTCTCGCCTTGGCGAGCATTAACATGATTATGGCCGTCTTCTATACCGGCTGGGTATTCGTCATCCAAGACTTTGCCCGCGGCGGCAATCCACTCGGCAACCTTATCCTGATTGTCTTGTTCTCGACCACAACCGCGGCATTGGGCTGCTTATTCGGGCTGTGGTTCAAAGTGCGTGAGCGCGCCCTGCAAATACTCACCTTTAGCTCATTGCCATTATTTTTTGTCAGTGGCTATTCCTGGCCACTCAATGCCATGCCGGAATTTTTGCAATACGCCCGTTGGCTAACCCCATCAACGGCCGCAATTCAAGCCGGTATCCACTTCAATCAAATGAACGCAACTATTCACGACAACCTTCATTACTTACTCGGCCTCGCTATACTTGGCTTGTGCGCCTATCTACTGCTTATCAGAGTGGGCCGCCACGATTGACGTGGGTAACTCAGCTTTTACCGCAGCAATGAACTGTCGCTCCATACTGCTTAGTGGCGCATGCTGGGTGAGCTGCCCCTCTTTGATATAACGCAAGTAAATAAATATGCCGCCTAGTAGAAATAATATGCTGCCAATAATAAACCCGGTTGCAGCGAGGTTATACGCGCTTCCCGTATCAGCCGCATCATAGCTTTGCAAATACGGCACAGTCATAAATAAAAACAGCACCGACCCGACGATGAACGTCACCAACGTAAAATTGTATAACTGAATATAGAGCGCATCCGGTGCTTGGATCAGCTGCATAAAATTGGCACATGCGCCAACGATAAATAACAGTGAACCAATGATAAACAACCACGCCCCCACATTTTCGAGGTTTAGCTGCGGCAAAAAGCACAGGCTGCCGATAGTAAACAAGATACTGCCGAAAAAATAGCACCATACGGCCAAAAGTTCGATACGCATCGCATTAGTACGCGTTGGGTGCACCTGCCAGTAATGGCGAGTTTCTCGCAAGTCATGCCCCGTCACCAGCAAATAGCACAGCGAGCCAATGAAAAACAAATAATCAGCTGTCGTAACATACGCTGAAAAATAAGGTAAAAACAAAACACTGCCAATCACAAACACGACGCCACCAAACTTATACATAAACGCATTGATGATGAACCAGCGTTCATTGTGCACAGGATGGAACAAACGTGGGCGAGCAGTAACCAGATGAGGCATGGATGAGACCTGAAAACAAACAATAATCAAACAGTATAAACGAATCAGCAGAACAACCTGACTTACCCTATCCAATCACCCCGGAAAATGACTTAACGTAAACTACTACTTTACAAAAGCGAACATGGCCCGATTTTGTTATACTGTCGCCCTTTTAATTTCAGCGCAGACCGATATATGCAGCACATCCGCAACTTTTCCATCATCGCCCACATTGACCACGGCAAATCCACCCTCTCTGACCGCTTCATACAGGTCTGTGGTGGCTTGAGCGAGCGTGAAATGTCCGCGCAGGTACTCGACTCGATGGATATTGAGCGCGAGCGCGGCATTACCATTAAAGCGCAATCTGTTTCGCTAAACTACAAAGCGAAAGACGGTGAAACTTACCAACTCAATTTTATCGACACCCCCGGCCACGTCGACTTTTCCTATGAAGTCTCGCGCTCACTGTATGCTTGTGAAGGTGCGCTATTGGTCGTCGATGCGGCACAAGGTGTAGAGGCGCAGTCGGTTGCTAACTGCTATACCGCCATCGAGCAAAACCTCGAAGTGCTGCCAGTGCTGAACAAAATTGATCTACCTTCCGCCGAACCGCTACGCGTGATGGAAGAGATAGAAGACATCATCGGCCTTGATACCGAAGAAACCCTGCAAGTCAGTGCGAAAACCGGTATTGGCGTCGAGGAACTACTTGAGCAGCTGATTGAAAAAATTCCACCACCACAAGGTGATCCTGATGCTCCGGCCAAAGCCCTAATTATCGACTCGTGGTTTGACCCGTATGTCGGCGTTGTATCGCTGGTACGTGTATTCGACGGCGCACTCAAAACCCGACAAAAAATGCGCGTTATGAGTACAGGCGATGACCATCTCATCACCAAAGTCGGTATTTTTACACCCAAGCCACTTGAGCGCGATGCACTACATGCTGGTGAAGTCGGCTTTATTATCGCCGGAATCAAAGAGATCAACGGTGCTCCGGTAGGCGATACGCTAACTGATGCAGCCAACCCAACCGCAGAGCGCCTACCCGGCTTCCGTCAGGTACAGCCGCGCGTCTTTGCCGGCTTATTCCCTGTCGAGTCCGACGACTACGAAAATCTACGCGAAGCACTGTCGAAACTCTGCCTCAACGATGCATCGCTGTTCTACGAGCCAGAAACCTCGCAAGCACTTGGCTTTGGCTTCCGCTGCGGCTTCCTCGGCATGCTGCACATGGAAATCATCCAGGAGCGCCTTGAGCGCGAGTATGATCTCGACCTGATCACCACTGCCCCAACCGTTATTTATCAAGTTGAAACCACAGACGGCGAAGTCATTTCTATCGATAACCCGAGCAAATTGCCGCCGACCAACCAAATTGCCGAAATTCGCGAACCAATCATCGTTGCCAATATTCTCGTGCCACAAGATTATCTCGGCGCCGTTATGGGGTTGTGCATTGAAAAACGCGGTACGCAGAAAGACATGCAATACGCTGGGGGGCAAGTCCAGCTCAAATTTGAAATGCCGATGAGTGAAGTCGTACTCGACTTTTTCGACCGCCTCAAATCAGTCAGCCGTGGCTTTGCATCCTTCGACTACGAATTCCAACGCTTCGAACCGGCCAAGCTGGTTTGCCTTGATGTACTGATCAATGGAGACAAAGTCGATTCGTTGTCAATTATCGTACACAAAGAGCACGCACAATCTCGCGGCCGAGAACTGGTCGAGCGCATGAAAGAGCTCATCCCGCGGCAGATGTTTGAAGTGGCCATTCAGGCCGCTATCGGCAGCAGTATCGTCGCGCGTTCAACGGTCAAAGCCATGCGTAAAAACGTTCTTGCCAAATGTTATGGTGGTGACGTCTCACGGAAGCGTAAGTTGCTCGAGAAGCAGAAAGCAGGTAAAAAGCGCATGAAGCAAGTTGGTAGCGTGGAAATTCCGCAGGAAGCTTTCCTCGCCGTACTTAAAGTTGACAACAACAGCAATTAATCAGGAATAATCATGCAAGCCTTTATGGAACATTTTGAGCTCATCCTCACTCTCGCAGTCATTATCTGCCTTGTGTTCTACATTATTGACGGCTTCACTTATCGCAAAGAGCGCAACCGTCTCTACAAACGCTTCAAGCAACAGCGTGAAGATGCGACTGACCGCCATGACTATGCCGAGCGCATTCATGCCGTGACCAAAAGTGGCTTGAAGAAAAAGCACATGGCACTCGCTGAGCACATCATGCGCAAGCTCGAGCTGCAACAGCCTCTTGCCGGCAACGAACTTTATTGGCTCAAGCGCCCATGCTACGGGCAGGAAAAATTCATCGAATTTTTCAGCGGCCTGTTCTGGATACTGTTTATCGTCTGGTTTGTACGCTCATTCCTTTATGAGCCATTTAAAATTCCATCGGCTTCCATGGAACCAAACCTGCAAGCTGGGGACTTTATTCTCACCAGCAAATACGATTATGGTGTCCGCCTACCGGTCTTTCACACCAAAATTATTGAGACAGGCAAAGTGAAGCGCGGAGACGTCATGGTATTCCGTTACCCCAACAACCCTAATTTGAACTACATCAAGCGCGTGATAGGCCTGCCGGGAGACGAAATCAGCTTCAATCAGGGCATGTTGGTCATCAATGGCGAACAGCAAAAGCTCACTCCAGTAGAAGAAAAAGGGCTTTATGATTGGTACCGTGAAGATCTTGAAGGCCACCCACACCTCGTTCAATTTGCGCACAACAGCGCGATGCGTAACCGCGCCAAAGGCAGCTTTACCGTTCCTGAGGGAGAATACTTCGTCATGGGTGATAACCGTGATAACTCACGTGATGGGCGCATGTGGAATGACGACAACCCGGCATCCCCAACTGCATGGGGCTTTGTTCCGGAAAAGAACATCGTTGGTAAAGCCTTGTTCATTTGGATGAACAGCGACTGCGTACTCGGCAAAGGCAACTGCGATCGCATTGGCAACAGTATTGAATAATCGTATGAGCAAGCAACCATGGCTGGCGCTAGCAAAGCGCCTGCCTTACCAATTTCACAATATCAACCTGCTCAGGCAAGCGCTCACCCACCGCAGCCATAGCCCCGAGCATAACGAACGACTTGAGTTTCTTGGCGATGCACTGCTTGAAACAATCATCAGCGCTGAGCTCTATACATTAAAACCTGATGCACCTGAAGGTGACCTGACTCGCATCCGTGCCAGCATCGTTAACCGCAATCAACTCGCGGCGCTAGCAAAGTCTCTTGAGGTTGGCGATGCATTGTTGCTCGGCCCCGGTGAGCGAAAAAGTGGCGGTAAGCGCCGAGACTCAACCCTCGCCGATGCCATTGAAGCCATCATCGCCGCAGTCTATCTCGACAGCGATTTTGCTCAATGCACCAAATTTACCTTAAATATCTTCTCAGACGTACTGGCACAACTTCCTGAAGCAGAAGATCTCAAGGATGCCAAAACTCGCCTGCAAGAATATCTGCAAGGCCGCGGCCTGCCCCTGCCTGACTATGAGGTCAGCGCTGAGCGCGGCCCTGAGCATGCCCGTGAATTTGACATCACCGTCAGCAGCCAGCATTACACCATAACAGCCAGCGGCGGCAGCCGTAAAAAAGCCGAACAAAAAGCCGCAGAAATGCTGCTAGAACGCTACCAAGGAAAAGCATGACCAACACCACAGAATCTACCCGCTCCGGCTATATTGCCGTTGTCGGTCGCCCAAATGTCGGCAAATCTACCCTGATCAACCATCTGATCGGGCAAAAAATTGCCATCACCTCAAATAAACCACAAACCACCCGCCATGCCTTACTCGGCATCCACTCAGTTGGCGATACGCAGATGGTATTCGTCGATACCCCTGGCATTCACCAAGAACGTAAAACTGCGATTAACCGCCAAATGAACCGCGCCGCATGGCAAAGCATGGAATATGTTGACGTCATCATCCACGTCAGTGAATTTGGGCGTTGGACGGATGAAGACACGCATATTGCACAAAGCATCAGCGAACTGAATATGCCACGCTTGCACGTCCTCAATAAAATTGACCGTTGTAAAGACAAAGGCCACTTACTCGAAGCACTACAAGCCATCCACGGGCACGGCGACTGGCAAGAAATCGTACCAATTTCAGCACAGCACGATACCAACATTGATGCATTGGAAAAGACCCTCAGCCAATATCTCCCGATACAAGAATGGCTATTCCCGGAAGACCAAATCACCACTGCCGGTATGCGCTTTATGGCGGCTGAGACCATTCGTGAAAAGTGCTTCCGCTATTTACATCAAGAGTTACCCTATGAGCTCGGCGTGATCATCGAACGCTACAACGACGAGGAAACATTAGCGCAAATTGACGCAACAATTTTGGTCGAGCGCAATAGCCAAAAAGGCATGGTCATCGGCAAAGGCGGCAAAACCCTCAAGCTGATCGGTCAGCGTGCAAGAGAAGATCTGGAAAAAATGCTTGAAAAGAAAGTTATGCTGCGCACATGGGTTAAAGTTCGTGAAAACTGGCGTGATGACGATCAAATCATCCAAAGTATGGGTTATGGCAACGGGGAATAACAGCCCCGTTCCCTCTTCACAAATAGATATTAATTTGCCCTGTGTGACTTATTGATCCGAATTTCTAGCCACTAAAATAATTTTGACGGTATAGCACCACGGTTTGATCTGAATATGCCATATCAAACCATTAACACCATCCAATAGCGAGGCGTAGAAAAAATGTCAACGCCTCACCAAACCATTAAAAATAAATTAAAAATCAATAGGTTATATCTTTTGCCATCAGCCTATAGTATATAGCTAACGGCGTTAAAAGAGTTTAAGTCTGCTGATGGAAGGCCACGGCCACTGAACAATCCGTACACACTTCGATATACAAATTCCCCTCTCCATATTCTTGAAGCTGCGCCCAAGACAGCATGGCCATCATGCGCATGTATTTGCCACAATCCGGGCACTGTTCATATTGCCAGTCCTGAACCCAGTCTGGCCGCCCACCGATAATCGACAATTCATCAAAGCCGTATGCATAATAAAGCGGCTTAGGTTTAGCGGATAAGCCGAGTTTGTTATTCGTCAACAGCGCGATATCTTCATCAAGAAAACCACCTTGATCACCGAAAGGGTTAACCACTTCAAACGAACCTGCACCATCCACTTGATAGCGAATCACTGTTTTATCACTCATGCTCGCGCACAGTGGGCATAACGGTAGCTTTATTTGGCCATCAATGCCAAGAAAAGCCAAGCGTTCGTCCCGGCCATCCAATACCAAAATATTGACCAACTGACTACTGCATACGCTACACTCACCAGCAATTTTTTCACACACAGTCAATGCGCTATCAGCCGTTTCCTGTGGTTCAATGGCATAACACACAGGATAATTCAGTTCGATTTTTTTACCGTTTTCGTCGAACGTCCAACCGCCGCCTTGCGCATAAACGGAGGGATCAACATACAAACTCTGCCGCCACGGTAAAGGATTGTGCTCTAGCTGATAAAAGACTGTACGCACTCGTTCATCACCAATTTCTGCAAGGTAACACAAAATTTCATTAGCATTTTTGCATTCAGGATCAAGCAATTGTGCAATCAGCCACTCTCGCACTTCTGGCGACGCATCCTTATAAATAGCATACGGATAATAGCAAGCCTTACGAAATAAAGCCGGATCGCACAAAGCTTCTACAGCTGCATCGGCAATTGACCGTGTATCAATATCACAATACGCGAGCAGCTGCATAAAGCCGGTATCATTTATATCTCGCCCCTGACGGATTGCTTCAGCTACATTTTTAACTGCGCATGCCCTTTCTTCATCGCCCATTGCCTCATAACTCACCTTTTTGGCCATACGATCACAGCTATAGCAAAGCCCTTCAAAATACTTCATTCGCTCGCATCGTGGGCATGGTATGGGTTCTCTCACAAAGATTCCCTCAACTCAACGCAATGTCAAAATGACCTGGTGCATAAGTTGGATCACTTTGTAGCCGTACTGGAGTTTTGAGCAAAATCTGCAAGTCTGAAAACGTCAAGGATTCTTCTTCACGGATAAAGTCGATCACTTCCGGCGCCGCAATAACGGTCAGAATCTGTGGTTTATATTCCCGCGCTTCACGCATCAGATCGCGGAATACTTCATAAACAATCGTTTCCGTACTTTTCACATAACCACGCCCTTCACATGATGGGCAAGTTTCGCACATCACCTGACGCAGGCTCTCACGCGTGCGCTTGCGCGTCATCTCGATGATGCCGAGTGGTGAAATCGGGCTGATGGTGTATTTGCTTTTATCACCTGCCAGTGCGTCAAGCAGCGCATCTTTAACCCCCTGCTGATGCTCCGGCTTTACCATATCGATAAAATCAAGCATGATGATCCCGCCAAGATTACGCAAGCGCAGCTGGCGTGCAATGGCGCGTGCTGCCTCAAGGTTCGTTCGATAAATGGTATCGTCCTGCGATAATTTACCGACGTAACCGCCAGTATTGACGTCAATCGTCGTCATGGCCTCAGTTTGGTCAATAATCAGATAACCGCCGGACTTGAGTGGCACATGGCGCTTGAGTGACTGGCTGATTTCTTCTTCGACGCCAAAGCGATCAAATAAATCGCGATCCCCCTGATAGAATTGCAAGCGATCCGCCATCTCAACCAAAAAGTTGCCGGCGAACACAGCCATTTCTTCATAAGCAAGTGCATCATCAACCACGACTCGCCCAACCTCTGGTGAAACGTAGTCACGAAGCACTTTCAAATACAATGGTAAATCACGATAAATCAGGGTTCCGGGCTTCGCCAAGCGCTGCGCATGTAAGATAGATTCCCATAAGCGCTGCAAATACTGCATATCTGCACGCATCGCCCAAATATCTGCCGATTCAATAGCAGTACGCACGATGAAGCCACCCTGCCGCCCTTGATGGAAGCCGACCATCAACTCGCGCAAAGATTGGCGCTGTGCTTCAGAGGCAATTTTGATCGACACACCAATATCATCAGCATTAGGCAAGAAGACGAGAAAGCGCGATGGAATTGAAATCTCCGTCGTCAGGCGCGCACCTTTGGTGCCAATCGGATCTTTGAGCACCTGTACCAAAATGGATTGCCCTTCACGCAGCACATCATTGATCCGCTCTGGCATCTTGTCACCACGCCGCACCACGTTTTTCAAGTGCAAAAACCCGGTACGCTCCAACCCGATATCAATAAATGCAGCATCCATACCGGGCAAGACACGTTGCACCTTACCTTTATAGACATTGCCGACGATACCACGGCGGCGCTCACGCTCAACCATGACGTCTTGCAATACGCCAGCCTCGGTAATCGCTACCCGCGTTTCATAGCTAGTATGGTTGATTAAAATCTCGGTGTTATACCGTTCCATAGTTTATGTTCCTGCAAAAGCCTGTAAAAATTCATTGTCACCGAAGCTACGCAGCGCCTTTGCCACGCTTGAAAGCGGCAAACCGACCACGTTAAAAAAATCACCCTCTATATGCGCCACCAATACCGCACCCTTACCCTGTACTGCGTACGCACCGGCCTTACCAAACGGTTCTCCGCTGGCGATATAGGCATCAATCAATGCCTCATCAAATGGCACCATCCTCACTCGTGAGACGACAACATCCACCACTACTCGCTCACCCTGGCATATGCAAAACCCAGTCGCAACTTCGTGTTGTGTGCCGGCAAGCGTGCGCAACATTTCCCGCGCATCATCCGCTGTTTGTGGCTTGCCGAATAACCGGCCATCCAGCGCGACCAATGTATCAGCTGCAAGCACCACTGCATGTGGATGCAATTGCGCCACAGTAAGCGCTTTACGTTCGGCCAACAGCTTAACTCCATCGCTAAGCGACGTGCCGAGTGGCAATGATTCATCAACATCTGCGGCAATTTGTCGTGCAGACAAACCAAGCATCGCAAGTAAATCACGACGGCGTGGAGATGCAGAAGCGAGAATCAAGTTCATGAAAACGACCTTTACCACAAAAATTCTTTTTTATTATGCAAGCTATGGCCATAAAGCACAAAAAGACCTTCGCCAATGTCCGTTACCATCAGTATGTAATAGCAAGCTGAGAATACCCACCACAGACAGCGCAGCGTATAGAATTTATACAACAGGCGAAGTGACAGATCGGCAAGACTTAACTTATCATGCACCAATACAGACAATACGCACGGGACAGCCGCATGACCAGCCAATCTTTTTTACCTTTTTTTCGCCAAGCAGCACCCTACATCCACGCACACCGCAAAAAGACCTTCGTCATCGCTTTTGACGGCGATCTCGCACACCCACACCTGAAAAAGCTGCTTCACGACTGCGCTCTGCTCCATAGCCTCAACATCAACCTCGTCCTCGTCCATGGTGCGCGCCAGCAAATTGATGCTCATCTCGAACGGGCTGGTATTTCTTCGACCATTTTTGCCGACAAACGCATCACCACTCGCGACATGATGCCGTATATACTCGATGCCGTTGGTAGCTTACGCCTACGCATTGAAGCGGCTCTATCCATGAGCATGGTCAACTCACCCATGCAAGGTGCATCTGTACGCGTTGCCAGTGGCAATTTTCTCACCGCCAAACCTGTCGGCGTACAAGATGGCCACGACTTCGGCCTTGCTGGCATTATTCGCCGCATTGACCATGAAGCCATTCGTCAGCAGCTTAATCTCGGTAATATCGTCTTACTTTCCCCTTTGGGTTACTCACCCACTGGAGAACTCTATAACCTCAACGCAGAAGAAGTTGCTGCGCATGTCGCCGTTACTTTGAAGACTGATAAGCTCATCTACGTTACCGACGCCATCAATGCCTATACCCGCAGCGGACAATCACGTCAGCTCACGCCGGCGCAAGCCAATATTTATGACGACCCACAGCAACCATGGCTACGCCAGCGCCTACACGCTGCGGCCAAAGCCTGCGAGGCCGGCGTACGGCGCGTCCATCTTATCGAACGGGACAACCCCGAAGCCTTGCTGCTTGAACTCTTTACCCGGGATGGCGACGGCATCATGGTCACCACGGATCACTACGACAACTTGCGCCAAGCCACCATCGACGACATCGGCGGCCTGCTCGACCTCATTCGCCCACTGGAAGCACAAGGCGTACTCGTCAAGCGCTCGCGCGAACATTTGGAAATGGAAATCGAGCATTTTTACGTCCTTGAGCGCGACCACACCATCATTGGCTGCGCCGCACTCTACCCCTATCCGGAAGAAGCAAGTGCAGAGCTTGCCTGCGTTGTCGTCCACCCGGACTACCGCAAAAACAACCGTGCTGACCACCTGCTTGAAGCTCTTGAACAAGAAGCGCAAAAGCGCGGGATCGAAAAGTTATTCATCCTCACCACCCAAACCGCCCAATGGTTTGAAGAACGAGGCTTCGCTCTGATTGGCATAGAGGAGCTACCCGTCGGGAAACGCCAAACTTATAACTACCAGCGCAATTCCCGCCCCTACCTTAAAATACTCTAATGGCACTACTCACCATCAAAGCGCTACCTTGCCCCGCCTGCCAGCAGCCACTCAAACCACAACAGCTGGTCAAACAACCGTATCACGGCAAATTACCGTGGTACGGCATCACACCCGCCCCCGCCCAACACTGCCCGCACTGCAACAGCGCCCTGCAACTCACCGGCTGGCACAAAGGCTGGCTCACGCTTGCGATCATCAACATTATCCTCGTCTTTGTCACCCATATTTATCCCTACCGTGGCGACCTTTCTGTCATCCAGCAAATCCTGCTCTTCATTCCCGTACTTTTCCTTATACTCGTCGCTGCCACATCACTCATCCACGCCCGTAACCAAGCTCACTACGCTATCGTAGCGCCCAAGGATACAGTCACATAAAAAACAACCTTGTTTGCCTGTTTCACTGCCTCATTTAGACCACAATACACACTATAAATCCTTGAAAAGGAAACATAAAATGTATCAGTTACACGTCGGCAGCCGCAGTGATAACACCCATAGCTCAAGCTGGTCGTTTCGCATTTGGCTACTCATGCGCCAGCTGGATACACCGTTTGAGGAAATCTCCCATGATTTCCAAAGCAATCTGGAACAACAAAGAGCTCAATGGCGCCGGTTTTCACCCAATGCACGCATTCCCGTCCTCATCGATGCCGATACCGTAGTTTGGGACAGCCTCGCTATCACCGAATACTTCGCTGAACGCCATCAAGGTGTCTGGCCGCAAGATGACAAGGCGCGCACATGGGCGCGTTGCGCCGCTGCTGAAATGCACAGTAGCTTTGCAGCCTTGCGCGAGCAATGCAGTTACCGTCTTGATGTGACTGAATCACCGCCTGTCAACGAAGAACTGCGCCAGGACATCGAACGAATCAACGAGTTGTGGTGCGAAGGACTACAATGCTTCGATGGCTCATTCCTTGCAGGTAACGCCTTTAGTGCTGTCGATGCTTTCTTTGCACCCGTTGTCGGCCGCCTTCACAGTTATCAACTTTTAAACCATCTTGAGCCAGCAGCGTTCAGCTATAGCACTCGCATGTTCAGCTTACCTGCCATGCAGAAATGGACAAACGTTTCATAGACCCACCCACCTTCATTAACTCTAATTAAGGTTATAGACCATGGATGAACCGTAAACTATGCAACTTCTCAAACGCAGCTAGTCAGGCTCATAGCCATTTTTAGCATTTTTCATCCACAGCTGTGCACTAAATTGCATACACAGCCGGGTATTTTGAACAACAAAGGAGGTCACCATGCAGTGGAAAGGTGGCAGAAGAAGTAACCGCGTATCCGATCGACGCGGTCGTGGCGTCAAAGCTGGTGGTATTGGCTTTGTCGGTATTTTAATCATTTTGGCTGGCTGGTATTTCGGTATTGATCCACGCACCATGATGGCTGTCGTCGATGGTGGTAGCAGCATCATCAGCAGCGGTTCAACAAGCGGCACACAGCCAGACAAAAACGACGAAACTGCTCAATTCATGAGCGTAATCTTCGCCTCAAATCAGGATGTATGGCAACGTCGTTTCGAACAGTCTGGGCAACGCTATCAACCCGCATCATTGGTCATTTTTGATGGTAACGTACAATCAGCCTGTGGCGTCACCAGTGAAGCAACCGGGCCATTTTACTGTCCGGGCGATCACAACGTCTATGTGCCGCCCAGTTTTATCAACGAATTAAAGCGCCTTGGTGGCTCTGGTGACTTTGCCTTTGCCTATGTGATCGCCCATGAAGTTGGTCATCACGTACAAAACCTGCTTGGCACTCTACCAAAGGCACATGAGGCGATGCGCGGCCGCGACAAAGCTGCAGCGAATCAGATCTCCGTCGCCATTGAGCTGCAAGCAGATTGCTACGCAGGCATTTGGGCGCATGACCTCGAGCAAGTCAGCAACATCCGCCTTGAAGCAGGTGACCTTAATGAAGGACTTGAAGCGGCCTCCGCCGTCGGTGACGACCATATTCTTGCCGATGCTGGTCGCCATGTTCATCCAGAGCAATTCACCCATGGCAGTGCCGCTCAACGCCGAAAATGGCTCACGCGTGGCATTGAGCGCGGCAGTGTTGATGCCTGCAATACATTCAATTAATTCAGCTGATATGCGCAAAGACGAGAAAAGGGGCAAAATGCCCCTTTTCTGCTAACTACACCCTAGATTATAACGGTACCGGAACAGCATCGAGTACGCCGTCAATCATCCTTGCATGTGCTATATCATCTTGCGCGGTGGTTTTCAGGCGGTGCCAAGCCACCGGTGCAAAAACAGCCTGAATATGCTTCGGCAATACTGCACTACTGCCACTAAGCAATGCGTAAGCTTGCCCACAACGGATCAGTGCCAACCCCGCACGGGTTGAGAGGCCTTGGCGAAAGCCATCATGATCACGAGTATGAGCGAGCAGTTTTTGCACGTACTGCGCCAATGCCTCAGAAACGATCACCTGCCCTGCAGCTTTTTGTAATGTGAGTAAATCCTGCTCAGAAAGCAGCGGCGACAATTCTGAGATCATGTCGTTTCGCGCCCGACCACGCAAAATCGCCACTTCCTGCTTTGCTTCAGGATAGCCGAGGCTCAAGCGCATCAGAAAGCGGTCGAGCTGAGCTTCCGGCAATGCATACGTGCCGGCGTGCTCACGTGGATTTTGCGTCGCAATAACGAAAAATGGCACCGGCAATTTGTGCGTCTCATGCTCAAGCGTCACCTGTCGCTCTTCCATCGCTTCGAGCAGTGCCGACTGGCTTTTTGGCGATGCACGATTGATTTCATCAGCAAGCAATAACTGCGTAAACACTGGTCCGGGATGAAAGCGCAACTCATGCGTCTGCGGATGCAATGCTGAAAAGCCAACCACATCGGCCGGCAATAAATCAGCTGTAAATTGGATGCGACGATAGTCCAGCCCCAGCGTCGCGGCAAAAGCTTTAGCCAACGTGGTTTTGCCTGAGCCGGGCAAATCTTCAATCAGCAAATGACCACGTGCCAACAAGCAAGTCAAGCTCATACGGATTGCTTCTTTTTTACCAACCACCACGCTGCTCAGCTGCACAAATGCCTGCTGCAAGCGCTGAATCAATGCCTTATCAAGCAAATTCGTTTCATTCATACCTACGCCTTGGCCAAGTGTGCACAGTCACTGGCGATCATATCCACGCCCCAACCGGCCAATTCACGCATTCGCGCCGGGTCATTGACCGTCCAGCAGCCAAGTAACAGCCCGGCCTCGTGAACCCGTTCAACATACGCCGCATCAATCACCGCCTGATGCACATCAATGCCCGTAAACCCGGCCTCCAGCGCGCGCTCACACAATGCCTTTACGTCGCGTGCATCGTCTTCATCGACAATCCACAATGTCGGCAAATTCGGTAGCCCGGCATGCAATTTACTGAGCTGCTCAGGGTCAAAGCTCATCACGTAGATTTTCGCGTCCTGTCGCGCTTCGCGCAGTACTGCAATCACTTCATCGACGCGCGTTACTTCCGGCTTAACCTCGACCTGAATCAGCTTATCCGCTGGCATCGCAGTCAATACTTCATCGAGTAATGACATACGTTGATCGGCAAATTTCGTATCAAAATGGCTGCCGATGTCGTGCTCACGCAATGCGGCGTACTCTTCATCAGCAATAGCGCACTCAAGCTTGGCAGTACGCTTTAAATCTGCATCGTGATGCACGACTACTTGTCCATCGCGAGTGACCTGAACATCGAGCTCGATCCCATCGCAATCATGTGCCCACGCCAAATCAAACGCGGCTGCAGTATTTTCCGGCGCCAATGCCGACAACCCTCGGTGCGCAATAAATAAACTCATGACATCTCCTTATGACCGTCAAAATGTTCTACCAGCGCCGCCACCGAAGCCAGCAAAGCTTGTGGTAACTCAAGCTGATAATCCAAAACCAAAATTCTTTCGCGTAACGCTGCCGGCCACGCCGCCGTTTTCACCGCATCCTTGCCCGTCATCAACAGCCAACCATCTTGCGTAAACGCAGTCGCAGCGCTAACCGCCTCATCATCCAGCGCTGCATGGTCGGCAAAAAAGCACGTATCGGCAATGGTCATTCCATTTGCTTGTAACATATCCACTACCCGCTGTGGGCGCGCAATTGCCGTCAACAAGAAAAGCGGCTGCTTATCTACCAACGCTTTCCACGACAGCCTTTCACCATCATGTAATCTACGCACACCAGAGCTGCGAGAAATCGCAATATACGTCTTGCCATCCAGCGCCTCAAATGCTGCTGCATCACGCCCCGTGATAACCACTGCATCAACACTGCTTAAGCGCGATTTTGGTTCACGCAACGGACCTGCGGGCAACAGCCAGCCATTTCCAATTCCAAGATCAGCCGCCAGCACTGCGATCTCCATATCACGCTGCAATGCGTAATGCTGCATACCATCATCACACAAAACCAGCTGCGTTTGCGGGTACGCCGCCAAAACTGCTTTAACTGCATCAGCACGCTTCGGCGCAACGAATACCGGTACAGCGGCACTGTGGCGAATCAATAGAGGCTCATCACCGACTACCGCCGCATCGCTCTCCGGCAAGACTTCTGTCGCCGTCCGTGCCGCACCACCGTAGCCCCGGCTAACCACCGCACATGTCACACCTTGCTCGCGTAAATACTGCGCTAAAGCAATCACCAATGGCGTTTTACCACTGCCACCAACCGTGATATTACCAATCACAACTACCGGCACTGGCGCACGATAGCTAGCCAACCAGCCACGTCGATAAAGCCCACGGCGCAATCCCGCAACCGCGCGAAACAGCTGCGACAGCGGCCACAGCAAGCACGCTAAAGCGCCGCGTCGTCGCCAAAAATCAGGCTGGTCTGCCATCAGTCCTTACGCTTGAACGCCGATTCTTCACCGCTACGCAGGCGCATAATATTGTTGCGGTGGCGATAAATCAGCAGCGCAACCATCGCCAGCACCATAATCGGCATCCGCTTGTCAGGAATAATCACAAACGCAATCCACGGCGCACAAAATGCTGCAATCAAAGCTGACAGCGAAGAAACGCGCGTCCACAGGAAAATGCCCAGCCAAATCGCAATGCAACACAAAGCCAATAACCAGTTCCACGCCAGCAGCACACCAATCGCCGTCGCCACGCCCTTGCCGCCTTTAAAGCCAAAGAACACCGGCCACAGATGGCCGATAAATGCCGCAAGACCTGCGAGCAACCACAGCATAATATCCTCTGGCCAAATCAAGCGCAGAATCAGCACCGGCAGCAAGCCTTTGAGCAAATCGCCTACCAGCGTCAAAATTGCCGCCTTCTTGCCACCAACGCGCATCACATTGGTCGCACCCGGATTCCCCGAACCCTGCGTACGCGGATCAGGCAAACCAAACGCACGACACACCAGCACCGCAGAGGATACCGAGCCACACAAATATCCAAACACCACCGCAGCCAATCCGGCAAGAAAACCCATATACCCGCTCCATATGTTTATTATTCAAACAATGAATTATATAGGAAACAAAACCCTTTGCAGCCAGATCATCCATAATCCGCTTATCATTCAGAGAAAATAGCACCAATGGCTATCTACTCAGCCTATAACACCAGTTTATGAAACTCTATCGTCGTGCTAATCTGCGCGCTGACTTTCCAATAGACAAAAACAACCATGCAAGACACCATTTTCATCAATGACCTCGCTGTGACCACGCTGATCGGCATTCTGCCGCACGAGCGGGTGCAAAAGCAGAAGCTGATTCTCGATGTTTCACTCACTACCGACTTCGCAACTGCCGCTGAAAGCGACGACATGCGCGACGGCATCAGCTACGCAGAAATTGCCGACACCATCGTCGAATTTGCCACAGAAGCGGAATACGGCTTACTTGAGCGCTTTGGGCAAGAGTTGATTAACCGCTTGTTCAGCGATTTTCCGGCCAAAAGCATTGAATTAAAAATCACCAAGCCTGGCGCAGTCGCGCACACGCGCAACATCGGCATCCACATGCAACGCCAGCGTCCAGCCACAACAGATTAACCCAGCCAATCAACGCATTGGTCTTGCGCCGCCACTGTTATATAATGTGCGATTTTACCCGAAATGATGTTACGCGGATTATGGCTGGTGTTGGCTGTCGTGCTTGGCGCGTGGATTGGCGGCAAAATCGGTACAGCAATGAGCTACTGGTTTGCCCCCGAAATCATGCGCATGTACCTCGGCTGGGCTGAATACCTCACCCGCCTGCCGGAGCAGCTGCACCCGCAAGACCCGGTCGGCCTCTTCCGCGTAGTCGTAACCAGCCATCTGGTCGGCACCCTCAGCGGTGCGCTACTGGGGCTATACGTCTATCGTCGAATCAAACCAAGGAAATAACCATGTACAGAACGCATTACTGCGCAGAAGTCACTGAAAAACTCGACGGCGAAACCGTCCGCATCGCTGGCTGGGTACACCGTCGCCGCGACCACGGTGGCGTCATCTTTATCGACCTGCGCGACCGCAGCGGCCTGGTTCAGGTCGTCATCGATCCGGACACCAAAGAAGCCTTCGCCCTTGCCGAGCAAGTGCGCAACGAATACTGCCTGCAAATTGAAGGCCGCGTACGCCCTCGCCCTGAAGGTACGGAAAATACTGAAATCAGCAGCGGCAAAATCGAAATCCTCGGTAAAGAGCTGACCATCCTTTCTAAATCCGAAGCGCTGCCGTTCCAGCTTGATGAGGACAACGTATCCGAAGAAGTGCGCCTCAAGCACCGCACCATCGATCTGCGCCGCGAGCAGATGCAGAAAAACCTGATTCTGCGCAGCAAAGTCGTCTCAAGCATGCGCCGCTATCTCGACGAGCACGGCTTCCTCGACATTGAAACCCCAATGCTGACCAAAGCAACGCCAGAAGGCGCACGTGACTACCTCGTGCCTTCGCGCACCCACGCAGGCAAATTCTTTGCTCTGCCGCAGTCACCACAGCTGTTCAAGCAAATGCTGATGATGAGCGGCTTTGATCGCTATTATCAAGTCGTGCGTTGCTTCCGCGATGAAGATTTACGTGCTGACCGCCAGCCAGAATTTACCCAGCTCGATATCGAGACTTCATTCCTCGCTGAAGAAGACCTCATGCAGCTGATGGAAACGATGATCCGCAATCTGTTCAAAGAGCACATGGACGTTGAGTTCGATACCCTGCCACGCATGACTTACGCCGACGCCATGCGCCGCTTCGCATCGGACAAGCCTGACCTGCGTATCCCGCTCGAACTGCAAGACGTCGATGATCTAGTCAAAGACTGCGACTTCAAGGTATTTGCCGGCCCTGCCAAGCAAGCCGACGGTCGCGTGGTTGCGCTCAATATCCCGGAAGGCAGCAAGCTCACGCGTAAAGAAATCGACGAATACACCAAGTTTGTCGGTCGCTACGGTGCGAAAGGCCTTGCCTATATCAAGGTCAATGAAATCAGCAAAGGTGAAGAAGGTCTGCAATCACCGATCGTTAAATTCCTTGGCGCTGACGTTGCCCTGAAAATCGTCGAGCGCGTTGGCGCGAAAGACGGCGACCTGATTTTCTTCGGTGCAGACAAAGCCAGCATCGTCAACGATGCCATCGGTGCACTGCGCGTTAAAATCGGCCACGATCTCAACATGCTCACTTGCGAATGGGCGCCGCTGTGGGTCGTCGACTTCCCAATGTTCGAATATGACGACAAAACCCAGCGCTGGTACTCAATGCACCATCCGTTCACTGCGCCAAACACCGACAACCTCGACGACCTCGACACCAAGCCGGGTGAAGTTCTGTCACGCGCTTACGACATGGTACTCAACGGTACGGAAGTTGGCGGCGGTTCGATCCGTATCCACGATCAGGACGTACAGCAGCGCGTATTCAAGAGCCTCGGCATCGGTGCAGAAGAAGCACAAGAGAAATTTGGCTTCCTGCTTAACGCACTCAAGTACGGCTGCCCGCCACACGGTGGTATGGCCTTTGGCCTTGACCGCCTGATCATGCTCATGGCCGGTGCGAAGTCCATTCGCGACGTCATGGCGTTTCCGAAAACACAAACCGCATACTGCCTGCTCACCGACGCTCCGGCCGAAGTCAGCGAAGCACAGCTGCGCGAACTGCATATCCGCCGCCGACAGGTTGCCCAACCCGACAGCGAATAAGCACGCTCAAGGCCGCCATTTGGCGGCCTTTTTTGACACAAGCACCAAGCATATGGAGCTTTAAATGCGACAAATAATCTTCGATACCGAAACAACCGGCATGAATAAAGGTGCGTCGTACGACGGCGAAACAACCGTTGCCAGCGGTCACCGCATTATTGAAATTGGCTGTGTCGAGCTGATTAACCGTAAGCCGACCGGTAACCACTTCCACTGCTATTTACAGCCTGACCGTGAAGTTGACCCCGAAGCCATCAGCGTTCACGGCCTTGATGATGAATTCCTGATGGATAAACCCCGCTTTGCTGACATTGCTGGCGAGCTGTGGGCATACCTTGATGGTGCTGATGAGCTGATCGCGCACAACATGCGCTTTGACCAAACCTTCTTTGATGAAGAGCTGCGCCTGCTTGGCGAAAGCAACACCCTAGCTGACCGATATACCCTGGTCGATTCACTGGCAATTGCCAAGAAAGAGCACCCGGGGCAACGCAACAATCTCGACGCATTGTGTAAGCGCTACAACGTAGACAACACCAACCGCGATCTGCATGGCGCTTTGCTCGATGCCGAGCTGCTTGCAGAAGTCTATCTGCGCATGACTGGTGGCCAATCAGCACTAATGCTCGATATGGAAGAAGCGCCAAATACCATCTCTAGGCGCCAGCAAGCAACCAATCAAATCAGCAACAATACTGCTGAGCAGGCATGGTTATCGGTACGAGTCAGTGCCGCCGAACAAGCAGAAAACCAGCGTATTATTGACAGCATCAAACCGAAAGCATGATCACCTTTTACCATGCAACAGTACGGTAAAAAATCTTTGCTAGAATGCTTTTTTTATTCAATGCAGAAAGGCCATCATGAGTAATGACACATCGCCAGTGACAGGCAACACTTCCGCACCGGCAAAAATCGACGTCGATGCAGCCAACCCAAGAGATATTTTCCTCAATCGTGAACTGACGTGGATCGCCTTTAACGAGCGCGTTCTCTACGAATCCACACGCAAAGAAAACCCTCTGCTTGAGCGGCTCAAATTTATCGCTATTGCCAGCGGCAACCTCGATGAATTTTTCATGAAGCGGATTGGCGGGTTGAAGCAGCAAGTTGGTGCAAGAATGGATGAGCTCAGCCCCGATGGCCGCAGTGCACAAGAACAAATCGACGAATGCTATAGCGCGATTCATGCCTTGAATGAAAAGATGGATAAAAGCTGGCGTCAATTGCAAACCGAGCTGCGCAAAGAAGGCATCGAAATTATCAAATACCATCAGCTATCCAAGGCCAAGCAAGCGCAGCTACGAGAATACTTCATTGCAAACGTCTATCCGCTGATTACACCGCAGGCAATGGACCCGGCGCACCCCTTCCCATTTGTATCCAACCTGTCGCTCAATATCCTGATCAAGATGCACTACCCACAAACCCAGCGCAGTGCAATGGCGCGAGTCAAAGTACCGGTCGGGCAAGGTAGTAAGCGCTTTATCAACATTAAGGATCCGAATGGTGAAAAATTCATCACTCTTGAAGACTTAATCATTAATAACCTCGATATCGTCTTCCCCGGTATGACCGTTGAAAGCACTGATGTATTCCGCGTCACACGTAACGCCGTCACCGAAAAAGACGAAGAAAAAGCCGACGATCTGCTCGAATTGATTGAAGACGAACTGCGCGAGCGCCGCCTTGCCCCCATCGTACGCATGCAATATGAGCACGGCATCAGCGCACTGCACAAAGGCATGCTTTCAGCAGAGCTTCATCTCGAAGAAGACAAAGACACATTTGCAATTGATGGCCTGCTCGCCATGCGCGATCTGATGGAGCTGATGAGTATTGACCGTAGCGACCTCAAAGACCCTTCCTATCATCCTGTCGATCACGAGCGTATCCACGGTGAAGACAACATCTTCCACGCTATCCGCAACAACGGGCCATTTTTAATTCAACTACCCTACGAGTCATTTAACTCATCTGTTGAACGCTTCGTACGCGATGCCAGCCGCGACCCGAAAGTGCTTGGCATCAAAATGACCATTTACCGCACTTCATCAGACTCAAAAATTATCGGCTACCTGATTGACGCATCACGCAACGGCAAGCAAGTCACCGTCGTGGTTGAAGTCAAAGCGCGCTTTGATGAATCCGCCAACATCCGCTGGGCAAACCAGCTTGAAGAAGCGGGCATTCACGTTACCTACGGCATTGTTGGGTTGAAAACCCATGCTAAGCTGATCTACGTCATCCGCCAAGACTACGATGGGCTGCGCCGCTACGCACATATCGGCACCGGTAACTATCACAGCGGTACCGCGCGCCTTTACAGCGACCTAGGTCTGCTCACATCTGATCCGGAAATTGGTGCGGACCTGACCGAGCTGTTTAACTATCTCACCACTGGCTACTCACCAAACCGTGAGTACAATAAAATTCTCCCCGCACCAAAACACATGAAGCCCGGCTTACTTGCGTTTATTGAACGCGAAGCTGAGCACGCCAAAGCAGGCAAGAAAGCCTGGATAAGGCTAAAAACCAATGCACTTGAGGATATTGATATCGCCAGAGCGCTGTATAAAGCCTCTCAAGCCGGGGTTAAAATTGAGCTATTGGTTCGCGATACATGCCGCGTGATTGCCGGTGTCCCCGGCTTATCGGAAAACATCACCGTCACCAGCATCGTTGGGCGCTTTTTGGAGCATGCGCGTATCTACTACTTCTACAACAATGGCGAAGAAGCGTACTACATCGGCTCTGCCGACCTCATGCACCGCAATCTCGAAAGCCGCGTTGAAGTCATCACCCCAGTCGAAGCCGAGCATATCCGTGAGAAACTCGACTACTTCCTCACCACCCAGCTCAACGACCTCGATAACGCCTGGACCATGCAACCTGACGGCAGCTATCGCCGCCGTAACAACCCGAAAAACAAACCCGGCGCTCAGCAGCAATTCATGGAGCAAGCCATCGCTCGCTACAAAGAAGCCAGCCGCCTGCGCCACCGCAAAACAAAATCACTGCTTTAACAGTGACCATAAAAAAGCCGCCAGTTGCACTGGCGGCTTTTTTGTCTCTGGCTTCAGCGATCAAATGAATTGATAGCCGATATAGAACACCAACGCAGCCATCAATGCTGCAGCTGGCACGGTAACCACCCAAGCGGTTGCAATCGGCTTCATCAAGCGCCAGTTGGCATTGGCATTGGCAAGCCCGATACCAAGTACAGCGCCAACGAGAATATGCGTACTCGATACTGGCAGGCCAAGACTTGAGGCGAGCATGACCACGATCGCCGCTGACAATTCAGCGGTAAAGCCCGAGGCGGGGTTCATTTCTGCAAGATGCGTACCAACAGTCGCGATAACGCTTTTGCCGATGAACCACAATCCGGCAACCATAGCGATACCGAAGGCAATCAATGCCATACTCGGTACCGGTGCAGACTGCGATACTGCATCGTGCTTAAGCGTATCGAGGATCGCGATAAATGGACCAATTGCATTAGCGATGTCATTCGAGCCATGGCTAAAAGCGAATGCCGATGCGGTAAACACCTGCATCCAGCTGAACAATACATACACTTGGCGACGCAATTTTTTACGCTTCATACGCTTGATGAAGACGTAAATCAGCATCCAAATACCGGCACCAAACATCACAATCAGCATGGCTTTTTGCAGGTTATCAAGCCCCAAGTTCAAATGCTTCATGCCTTTGAACAACAGCATGGAAACAATCATCATGCCGCCAAATGATGCCAAAATCGGCACCCACAGCTGCATTGCGGCAAAAGCCGCTTCGTTTTGCTTTTTGTCTTTTTGAAAATCGCGCTCTTCCGGGCGTACGCTGAGCATCTTTTTCAGTACCACGATTTGCTGGCTCATGTTCTGATGGAAGTTCGGGCGTATGTTTTTGACTCGCCGCGCATAATCATCGTGGTCGTGCTTGCCCGGCTTGTAAATCAGAATGTAGCGACGAATGAGACGGAAAATCAAAAATGACATCGTGCCACCAAGTACCGGCGACAGTACCCATGAGATGGCAATTTGCCCAATTTTATCCCACTGCACCAACGACAAAGCATCAACTCCCGGCAACATGGTTGCCAGCGCAATCGAAGCACCGACGATTCCGCCGATAATCGAGTGCGTGGTCGAAACCGGCCAACCTTTGCGCGTTGCGAATAACAGCCATAGCGCTGCGGAAACCAGCGCCGCCATCATGATCAATACGAATGCCAATGGATCAAGCGTGATACCGGATAAGTCAACAATGCCCTTGCGAATTGTCGTGGTCACCTGACCGCCTGCAAGTACCGCACCACTGACTTCAAATATCGCTGCTACGGCCAGTGCTTGAGGGATCGTCAGCGTACCAGCACCAACTGAAGTGCCAAAAGAGTTGGCAACGTCATTGCCGCCAATATTGAAAGCCATAAACAAACCAAAAATTGCTGCCAATACGAACAGCAGTACATGGTTCATTTCAGTGTAGTGCATGCCCCAGTACAGGAAGTAACCCGTTGTTGCCATCAATAGCAACGCCAGCCCGGCATTTAATGTCTTCTCGTTCATGGAGACCATGCCAGCTTGTCTAATTGGATGTTTGATCATAAAAAATTTTGTCAGTAAAAATGGATAGCAAATTATTGGCCGAGCTGCTTCAGCAACGGCTGCAAATCGGACTCTCGACGCTGACGCTCCAAGCGAGCACTCAGTAATAAGCAACGCAGCTCATTCGCTGCACGCTCAAAATCATCATTGACGATAATGTAGTCAAAGCTGGAAAAATGGCTGATTTGCGATTCAGCTTCAGCCATGCGCTTTTCGACGACGTCAGCATTGTCCTGTCCGCGTTTGGTCAGGCGTTCGCGCAGCGCTTCGAGCGAAGGAGGCAACAAGAAAACACTTTTGGTATCCGGGCGCTTTTTAATCACTTGTTCCGCGCCTTGCCAATCAATACTCAGAATGACGTCTTTACCCGCATCGAGCAGGCTATCGACCTGCGCACCTGAGGTCGCATAGGCGTAATGAAATACTTGCGCATATTCGAGAAAATCGCCAGCAGCAGCCAGCGCATCAAACTGTTCCTGATCGATGAAGTGATAATGTACGCCGTCCTCTTCACCCGGGCGACATGCCCTTGTCGTATGCGATACGGATTCAACAACGTCATCCACACTGCGAATCATCTCGGCGATCAAAGAGGTTTTCCCGCCGCCAGAGGGGGCCGCAACAATCCAAAGTTGGCCTTTCATGCCTGCTTCCTAAAGAAAAACTTGCCGTATTCTAACCCGAAATCCACGCCCATACGACCTCAGATCATGCCGCAGTATGAAAGACGCTCAACAGACACTTGAATAACTTTGATTTTCTACTACACAAATACCATAAAAAATGTTAGCTTTTTTCCGTATCAACAATATATTGGTAAACCAGCTTCTTTTTTGCACCAGTGTATTTCGCCACCAATGCCGCACAATCTTTGCTAGACACGCCGGCATGTACCAAATCAATCGCCATCTGCTGCCACTGCGCTTCATCGCTGACCGCTGCTGATTGCCCTTCCAGTAACAGCACAAACTCTCCGCGCGAACGATTGCTGTCAGCAGCCAGCCAATCAGCCGCTTCAGCAAGCGGCATCCTTGCGATCTGCTCAAATTGTTTGGTCAATTCACGCGCAAACACAATCATACGGCTGCCATCGAGTTGCTCAGCCAACGCCGCAATGCTTGCCGCAATACGGTGCGGTGTTTCGAAAAACACCGTCGTCATTGGGTGCTTGCCGTGGGTTTCAATAAAGCGCGTGCGCTCACCCGCTTTTGAAGGAATGAAACCGGCAAAAACAAACTGATCCGCCGGTAATCCACTGACGGATAGTGCAGTCATAACGCTGCTCACGCCGGGGATCGGCACCACCGGCACTTCCTGCTCTAATGCCACGCGGGTCAGCCACTGCCCCGGATCGCTGATCAGCGGCGTACCCGCATCGCTAACCAAAGCGATATTCTCACCCGCGCGCAGCCTGCCAAGCAGCATTTCGCTGGCACTGTGCTCATTGTGCTGATGTAGCGCAATCAACGGCTTATCAATGCCGTAAGCATCAAGTAAGCGACGGCTATGGCGCGTATCTTCACAAGCAATCGCGTCAACTTGCGCTAAAATGGCCTGCCCACGCGCAGTAATGTCCTGCAAATTACCAATTGGCGTCGCAACAATATATAACACTCCGGACACAGACCACCTCTCATGTTTCACAAACTCGCCGCCCATCTAAGGCGCGGACAATACGGCGAACAACTCGCCACCCGCCACCTCAAGCAGCAAGGGCTGCAAATCATAGCAAACAACGTACACACGCGATACGGCGAAATCGATATCATTGCTCAAGATGGTGATGTAGTCGTGTTCATCGAAGTGCGTACGCGCAAGGAGCACGCCAAAGTCAGCGCAGCCGAATCCATCAACCACAGCAAACAACAAAAATGGCAGCGCAGCGCCCTAGCCTATCTCCAGCAACATTATCCACAGCCACCCTCATGCCGCTTTGACGCCGTCTGCATCACTATCCCCACACGAGGCAAACCTAATATCAAATGGCTTCAAAACGTAATTAGCTGAGAAATAGCCTAAACTTGTAGATATCTGACGTTATATGAAATTCAAAATCACTTGGCTATCATTTAACGTAAGATTAAATACCAATACGGCATTCAAGCCAATTCTCCCGAGGCGTCTATGAATTTCATCAGCGAACACCTGTTTATCTTACTGGTTTTTATCTTCGCCGCACTGTTGCACGGTATCAGTGGTATTGGCTTTCCCTTGGTGACGACCACCGCTGTCGCCAGTAGCCATACCCTCTCTTATGCCATTATTTTGGTGCTATTTCCAGCGCTGGTGATGAACCTGATGTCTTGGCTTGTCGGTGGAGGACGAACGGTGTGGCAAAATTTACGCGATTATGGGCGGAAGTATTGGCTGCTGGCGCTGATGAGTTTGATTGGTAGTCTGTTCGGTGCAAAATTGCTGCTGTGGATTAATTCCGCTTATTTGCTATTGCTTCTCGCACTCGCGATTACTTTTTATGTCATCACCAGCATGCTCGGCAAAGTCATTTATTTACCCGATACAAAGCCGATTTTGATTACTGTAGGGCTGCTTGCTGGCATCATCGGCGGCGCAACCAATGCCATGTCACCCATTCTGCTGATGTACTTGCTCTCAGCCAGCAACGACAAGCACACCATTACCAAAGTAGGCAATATGTGCTATTTCATTGGCAAGCTAGCTCAGATTATCGTACTACGTGAACCGATCATGGCACTGTCGAGTAACGACTGGGGTTTGATTGCTCTACTGACGTTGCTTTCGATTGGCGGATTGATCGTCGGCATACGCCTACGCCATTATCTGCCACAAGCCCGCTTCCGCCAGTTGATTTTACTCATTCTCGCCTTACTCGGACTCAAGGTTGGCTGGCAAGGTATAACGGCTATAGCTGTATGAAGTTGACAGAGGTCACGCTTATTCCTAATCAAATACAGTGATTAGAAAACCTCTAAATATCACTATAGTTAGAACAACAATATACTGTATTTATTAAATAATAACTCAAGTTCTATTAGAAAGCTGTGTTTCTTAGTATTTCAAGTTCAATCATCAAAATAAATGCCGTGACCAATTTACGCCCAATATGTGACGGGACTTCATTCGGCACTAAATGCAGTGACCTCTGTACTTAATTTTATTTAGTTATGAATCTTGGTAGCATCTACTAAAAGTTTTAACGAGATATCTAAGTATTGTAGCATTGACATTAAAATGGAAAATAAGTGAAAGAATCTAACAATCTAGACATCAGATCATTCATATACATCACTCCCACCTTAATAAAATTTCTCTATATATCATAATTATCCATTTTCAATGGAATAACGTAAGCATATACGAGCACTTTCACTACTAATGACTCGAGCAAATTCTACAGGTAAAGCATTGCCTATCATTTGGCAGACCGCATCTATAAAATTACTGTCAAACTTATAATTATCAGGAAATGTTTGTAACCTTGCAGCTTCTCTCACAGAAATTGTTCTATTTTCAGTTGGGTGTCCAAACCGTCCTTTGCTCAGTACTGTACACCCACCTGTAATCGTAGGAGAAGGTTGCACCCAGTCCATACGACCATAGACATTACCAAATCCCCTGTTATTACCCTTGTGACAAGGTGGTCTTAATTCATCTGGTATATAGTAGCGATCTCCACCTTCAGGTATATACTTGAGTCTATCAATATTTATTTGTTCAATGTCTCTAGTCACATTCCAGTTGTATTTTTGCACACCACCATTATTTTGAGCATAAGACAAAGAAATGGGAGCATCAAGCCCACGAAATGCATGGGAAACTGTACGCCATTTTTGCTTTTCTTTCCCTTCTCTACTATGTGTAGATTCTGGAATAGATATTTCTCCTATTCTCGACGCCAATAACACGAAACGTTTTCGGCTTTGCGGTACACCATAATCAGCAACTTGCAGGATTCTATAAGAGTACTGATAGCCAAGCCTATCGAGATTGCGCAGAAAGCTATCAAGAAAAAGTTTCCCCCTACTTTTCATACCTGGGACATTTTCTATCATAATAGTTTTTGGTAATAACTCTTCTACCAGTCTAGCTACTTCATTTATCAGAGAGTTCCTAGCATCACCGTCATTATATTTTTTAGTCAAAGAAGAAAACCCTTGACAAGGTGGACATCCCGAGAGCAAATCAAGCTCTCCTCTCTCTAATTGACATTTTTTTAAGATATTATCGCCAGATATTTCTCTAATATCGGAGTCAAATAAATAGGTAGCTGGATGATTTAGACGATATGTACTCATAACCTTAGGATCATTCTCGACTGCTCCTATTACCTGAAATCCTGCTTGTTTAAGTCCCTCTGAAAGACCTCCACAGCCTGAAAATAAATCTACAGCTTTCAAGGCCACTGTCTACTTCCCTTTCTTGGTTGCTTTTGCAGCTATTTCTCTATCAACTCGTGTCATAAAATCATTAAAATCTTGATTGGAACTCGATACTCTGTGCAGCAATTCTTTTGCTTCATCTCCAGCAAGATCAAATAAGTTATATATCCTTTGAGGATTTGCTATATCTTTTGCCCCCTCAATCATTGCAGCCAAATGTTCTAGATATGTACGACGACTGTGGAGACAGAGCTCTGTCCAATCCATAACTGCTATTGCAGTATCAGTATTTTCAAGATTCTTACTACCTACTCCAATCAAATACCCTCTGACCTTGGCAGTCGGAAACTTCCCTTTTAACCAAGCAATATAAGACTGTAGCTGAAGTAAGTTAGTAGAATTAAGCTGTATTTGAGGGTTTTTTAGCTCAACTACCAGAAACTCTTTTTGATCTTGCGTATTAAAAAAGCAAAAATCAGGTCTCGTTTTCGTTGACCCTTTCCACTCTGCTAAAGTTTCTTTAGTTTCCCCATAGGCAGGGATATAATCAAGATCTATAGCCTCCATAGCTAAAGTTTTCAGACTTTTATTTGCTACCAATTTGTCATACTCAAAATTGATAATCCATGGGAAATACTCCAAGAGAACTTGCAGTTGTTCCTCAATCCCCGACAAACTTAGTTGGTGTAACTTAGATAGCGCATATATTTTCTGTGCCATTATGGAAGAGGCTGATAATGCTTCCGGTATAAGATATTCGTAGATATTTTCTATTACCTTTAGAAACTGTATGCTATTTTCGTCGTTCTCTTTTAATTGATTCCAAAGATTTTGAATCATCTGTTTTGCGGGTTCATGTAACCATGCTGAAGCCAGCTTGGCAATTACCTCATCTTGTAACGGACCATCATGGTTCACTTTATCTCCCATACTGCTAACAATTGACTTTATATGTTCTTTTTCTGAAGACGTTATTGGAGGTAATGCATGATTATTTAACTTTTCACCGATTACAGATTCTTGTTTTGCTTTCTTCTTTTCTCTGTAGCTCTTAACCCAAGTACGTACCTGTTTTTGCCCCCACTCATGAAAATTCTGAGTTGCACCATCTTCCCAATTTATACTAGTCCTATCCGTAGAGATAAGCTCATTTGGTAACTCATCCACCCAGTCAGCCTCAATAACGGCATACATATAACGGGTAAAAATTTCAAGCCCCTTGATACCAAAGGTAAAAGGACGGTCTTGAGCAATTTTACCATGTGCATAAATACCAACACCACTCTGGTCTTGTGGCCAATCTGCTTTTTTAACAAATCCACACCAAAATCTGACTTCTTTTTCTTCACCATTAACTTTTATAGTTGCTTGATCAAATCCATCTTCTGGAAATTTATATTCAAATTGCGGTAATGCAACTTCTTCTGAAACAATTTCACCGTTTACATAAACATTAAAGTCAGGCTCTAAGAGGGTAACTGTGAATCTACGCCCCATGGACTCTTTCAATCTTTCAGCATTTATTTTCTGCTTGAGTGTTAACTCTCTCAAAATAATCATAGTTCCAGAAACAGGAGCATTATTCTGAAATATTTCCCAAAAATTCATCTCTTCTTTATTTACAAGTGTCTTATGGACGGTATCTATGTCCTCATTATTTATAATTACTTTTGGTTTATATTTTTCAATATTTACTTCACTACTATCTTCTGGAGACAAAATTTCCTTCAGGTCAATACTGAACCAATTCACTTTCCCTTCATTTTTGCTCTTTGTAATTACCGTAATATGATTCGCTACTCCAAACGGTGCTAGTTTACCTATCCCCTTTCGACCCATATACTTCCTACCACCAGGGCTTTTTTGATTTAATTCTTTCTGGAGTCGCTTACGTTTGCCTATCACCAAATACTTATTGCTGAGCTCTTCTAATGTCATACCTAAGCCATCATCAGTAATAATAATTTTCTCATTCGTAAGTTCGATATTCACATTTTTTGCATCTGCATCATATGAATTGGAGACTAGTTCAGCTATAACATTAGTTGGTTTATTTTGATAAAGACTAAGACCTAAATGCTCTATGATGTTATGGCTATACTTCATCGTAAGCGTATTTTTTACCGACTCCACTTCCATTGTCATATTTACTCTCCTTTAGATACTCTATAAACTACTTTTCCAACTAAGGCACACTACCCTATTCTAATTTTTTTATATTGTATATTTTTACTAGCTATGATTTGCGACAAGTATTATTTTTCAAATATTATCAAATACTTGCTATATTACTTTATTGGCAATAGTAATGTCAGTGGATTAATCGGAGATTCTTCAAATCCATACTGTAGATAGAACTTCTTGGCATCATCATTGATTGCATGTACTAGCAGTGCGCATATGGCTATTGATTCCGACGCTTGTAGTGTCCGCAGGTAAGCATCTTGTAGTAAGCCACGCCCAAGCTGACGACCTTGTGCCTCGTTATTTACAGCCAACCTACCCAGCACAACGACAGGGATTGGGTTTGGTGCGTTACGGCGCAATTTTTTTGGAATATCTGCATGGCGTATTTCACCAGCAGCAAGAGCATAATAGCCTTGCACAATATTGTCTTCATCAACACTGACAAATACCCTACTGAATCCTCGTTTATGGTTATTTAGTGCTCGATGTTGCAGCCACGCATTAAGGCTGTCATAGCCACAGTCGAAGTTGTCAGTAATATGATCAGCTGAGATCGTTTGTGGCTTACTGAGTATCATGAAGATGCCCAAGGTAAGCCATTAGCATCCAACAACCTACTAAGCTTAGTCTGATCTGGCTCTTGCTCAACAAGTTGCATCACCTGCTCATAATCAACACTACTAAGTTCAAATTTTGTTTGATCCAAATCTGGCAGCATGGCTTCAGCTTTTTCTAAAGCGAGCTCAATCATAAATGCCGAGCGGCTTTTACCACTCATTCTTGCAGCTTGGTCTATACGGTTTAATACATGCGGTTCGATACGCATGGTAATTGGTGAAGTAGCCATTACTTAGTCCTCCTATGCATCCTTTTTATTGTATTACATTGTATATACACAGAGCAATATCATGGCTATGACATTGGAGCTAAAAATTATTCCAACATGCCTCTTTATACACTTTTGCCTTTAATTTACATTGCACATGGATTTTTACCGTAATTAGCTAAAAAATTCCTATTTTTCCGGGATCTTTTTAGCTCAAATTATGTACATTAAGGTCATTTAAAGCCGACCTCTGTATGAAGTTGACAGAGGTCAGGCTCCTTCCCTAATTAATATAGTTATCAAAAAGCCGCAAAATATGGCTGCAGCCCAAATACTAATATACTGTATTTATTACACAATTAACAAGTTCTATTAGGACATATGACTGCTTAGTTTCTCAATCCCCTTCACATAAATATATGCCGTGACCAATTTGTGCCCAATATGTGACGGGACTTCATTCGGCACTAAATGCAGTGACCTCTGTACTATTTTTGATTGGTCTTGTCATCCATGCAAATGATGGCTGTGTTCAATAGTTGTGCGCATGAATTCGCTGTGTTCAATAGTTGTATGCATGGATTATACGATAATCAAACCAAGGGCTCTCCGTAGGTTTGCCTGTCTGTAGTTTTACCCTCCATAAGATTCAAATTCTTTGCTGAACCAGTTGCGGTGATAATGACTTTATTCACCGCATAATTTGCAGTGAATAATGCTACAATCTCTGCAAACCTCAGAGGTGTTCATGAAGTACATAACCTATATTCACGAAAGAGATGACTGGACACAGTGGCATTGGTCTGATGAAAAACTATTGCCACTGGTTAGCCGTGTGCGACTTTTGCAAGGCAAGCTTCTAGGGAAACTATCTACACTGGGATTTGATCTAAATGTTGAAGCACAGCTGGATGCGGTCACACTTGAAGTGGTCAAAACTTCCGAGATTGAAGGTGAGCAATTAAATTCGGAACAAGTACGTTCTTCTGTCGCACGCCACTTGGGTATTGATACACCAACAATGGCTACTTCTACTCGTGAAGTTGATGCAGTAGTCGAGATGATGCTGAATGCAACTTATCGCTACCAAGAGCCTCTAACTTTGGATCAGCTGTTTACCTGGCATCATGCTTTGTTTACTGATGGAAAAAGTGAACTATATACCATTAGAGTTGGCGCACTTCGTGATGACAGTAAAGGTCCAATGCAAGTTGTATCCGGCCGCTATGGTCGCGAGAAAATTCATTTCGTTGCACCAGATGCTAAACGACTACCTGCTGAAATCGATCTGTTCTTAGATTGGCTGAATACACCAGCCGCACAACAAAACAATCTGGATTTGGTGCTCAAAGCAGGTATCGCTCACTTGTGGTTTGTAACCTTGCATCCATTCGATGATGGAAATGGCAGACTTACCCGCGCTATTACCGAAAGAGTATTGGCACAAAGTGATGGAAGCAGCCAACGATTCTATAGCCTATCTGCGCAAATACTCAAACAACGCAATGACTACTACCGAATACTGGAGCAGACGCAAAAAGGTAACGCAGATATTACAGAATGGCTTATCTGGTTTTTAGAGACCTTGGAACAAGCGTTAATTGAAGCACAGCAGACTACAGATAAAATCATGGGCAAAGCACTTTTTTGGCAGAGACACCGTCATCAACCACTCAACGAACGCCAAACCAGGATGCTCAATAAGCTGCTCACTGATTTCCATGGCAAGCTCACAACCAAGAAATGGTCAGCTATGATGAAATGCTCTCCTGATACAGCGCTAAGAGATATTAATGACTTGGTAGATAAAGGACTGCTAAAAAAATCTGATGCATCAGGAAGAAGTACCAGCTACGAGATTATTTGGGCCTGAGGCTCTCAGGATAGAATCTAATAGTTTGAGCCTTTGATTTACTAAGCCCTTAATAGACTCAGGCGGCCAATTATTCACGCTAATCTCTTTGCCTAACTGGTAATGATATCAGTAGATTAATTAAAGGCACTTCAAAAACAGAGAAAAATCCCATTTTTATTATCAAGTTATGATATTTTCGAATATCTGGCATGGATAAGTTAAAGTGGTATTGCTCATAGTTTACTAAGGAGAGTTGATGGCGTTAGAAAGAGGTGGCTTTACAGACAAAATTGGCAACAGTTACGACTCTTATTGGGTTGCCAAACAACTATTGAGACTTCTGAATGAGGAGCTAGCCTCTGTAACAGTTGAACCTTTAGGAGATGATGAAGCAGGTGTGGATGTCATCATAGAGCATCTTACAGGCGGAGAAATTACGGATAGCACTGACGTTGAGCTGCATCAATGCAAAGCAAGTAACAAAGGTAAAGACAGTTGGTCACTTGCGACTCTTGATAGTAGTGGAATTTTAGCAAAAGCCTTCTCTCAGGTTGAACGGAATCGCCCTAGCCAGCACTCTATCACCTTTAAAGTCATATCCCCTTTATCCTTTAATGCCTTAACCAATCTAAGTAAAAGCGCAAAAAACACTAATGGTAACCCTAAAGATTTTCTACAGCACCAAATCGACACTAATCAAGAGCGTAAAAAATTATTTGAAGAATTATGTGAACGACTAAAGCTAGATACCAGCAATACATCAGATATATCAAGAGCTATAAATTTCCTATCACACTTTGAAATAGTTAGTTACGTAAATTCAAGTGAGGATAAAAATCACCTCAAAGACAAAGCAGACTTTATTTTTTTAAATGATGAAACCGAAACAATTCTTTCATATCTGCAAAGCTACTCAATCAATCAGAATAAACTGAGAACCAAAATTACTGCAGATGTTTTATTTGATGATTTAAAACAGGCTGGTTTTGTAGCAAGAAAGGACATCGACAATACTCAAACCCCTCTCGTCTTAGACGAACTTTGCCAAAAGTTCACAGAATCCATTCAGCCATTTTTCTTAAATAAAACATTAATCTCCAGACCTGAAATAGATGAATGCTTTAATTCTATTAAAGAAAATACGATAACCATTATCAAGGCAGAAGCGGGTATGGGGAAAAGTGCTTTCTTATACGAGCTACATTCTAAAATACGCTCAGAGGGAAGCATCAGTGTGCCAATTCGATTGGATAGGCAACGTCCAGAAAACAGTGCGGATGAATTTGGCAGGTTACTAGGGTTTAGGCAATCACCCGTTTATGCAATAGTAAATGCTTCAAAAGCAAAAAGAGTGGTAATTATACTAGACCAACTGGATGCCATTCGCTGGACAGCCAATCACTCTAATAATGCCCTGCAAGTTTGCCAAGAAATCGCTAGGCAAATTATTAGCTTACCTCATATATATGATTTTAAGCTGGTGATGGCCTGCCGAGATTTTGACCTTTCTGAAGATATTGCCCTTAAAAACTGGATAAATGACTTAGAAAAATCAATTAACAAGTTAAGTGAGACACTATCAAGTGCTCAAGAAGTCAAACAAATTACGCTGGATAAACTGCCAACCGAGCAAGTCAAAGAAATGGTCAATCAAGTTGAAGATTACGGATCATTACCTACGGCTAAACAAGACATCCTTCGTATTCCAATATGGCTAAATTTTTATTTGCAAATTACTGGCAAAAGCGATCAGCCACCAAGATTCGACAGCAAGTTAGAGCTTATCAATTTGTATTGGCAAGATAGATTGAAAGTAATAGAAGAATCTGGAGTAAACCTTGCTAATGTACTTAGCATTATTGATGAATTTATCACCAAAGCCAGTCAGCAAATGCAATATGCCATTCCGCAATCTTTGTTGACTATTACCAACCCTATAGCTTTTGAACGTTTGGTTTCTGCTGGTATCTTGCATAAAAACAAACAAGATAAAATTAGCTTTCAACATCAAGCATTGTTTGATTATCAATTAGGCAAGAGCCTATATGATAAAGCGATAGAATCTGAAATTGCATTATTGACTCAAATTGGCGACAAGTCTACACAAACATTAACCCGACGCGAGCATTTAAAATACGCATTAAATCTATTGTTGCAAGACAAACAGAAGTTCTATGCAAGAAGCCTGTCAGCAATTCTATTTAGTGAAGATATTCGATTTCATCTCAAGTACCTGGCCTTTCATAGTTTGAGAGAAATATTAGAAATAAAGCAACCTGTAAAAAAATTGGTTCAAGAGTTGATTGCAGATGACTGCTTATCCAAACACTTTATCAAACACAGCTGCATGGGTAATTCCACCATGGTGAGTTTGCTTGCTGAGTTAGGTTTTATCACCTCTTGGTTGAATCATAATGATGTAGAGCAGATAAATCAGGCCATCCAGTTACTATCAACAGCTTCTGGCTCAATCCCAGAATTGGTAGCCAAAGAGATACGTCCCTTCATCGGCAGGTCTCGTGAATGGAATGAGCGCTGCGGTCACGCATTGGGGCTGAATGTTACTCATGACTCTGATGACATTTTTGAACTGCGTCAAAAGCTGTTTAAATTTGGCATTTTCCCAAAATATATAGATATTGAAAAACTTGCCAATAAACACCCTAAGCGTGCCTTACAACTGGTAGCGTTTACTTTCGATGAAAATATAGCATCATTGACAGAGGTAGATTGGTTTGAGAGTCCTTTTGTCGATAAATTAGAGTTATTAACTCTAAGTGAGCCAAAGAAACTCTTTGGTATAGCGCATCAACTACCAGTAGATGTTATTAAATCATTAATACCAAAAATTTATACCATTATTAACAATAACAATGATAAAAAATTGGCTGAAATATGGTTTTATCATGGTAAGCATCCTCAGGATAAAGAGAAATTTATTTCTTTTATTTTGGGCTTAATAGCTCAAGCAAGTGAACAGCTGGCTAGCGAATCTAGAGCCGCTGAACTATGGCAACTTATAGAGCCCTATTTACACAGCCGCAGTGTATTGATGCAGCATATTATCCTGAATATGATGTTTTATTTTGATATATCCTATTCAAATCAAATTATTGAATGGATATTGGATAACCCTAAATCAAGATTATCATCAGGAAACCATCATAAAGAGCCTAAATGGTTATTGGCAAGCCGTGTTATTGAAAAGTTTTCTCCTTACTGCTCTGATGAAATATTCTATAAACTGGAAAATGCAATTTATTACGCGGGACTTTCAAAAAGTTTTAAAAAATTACAGTGGATTTTTGATCGTAAAAGAAAGGGATATTTTAAGGATTGCTATTGGGGTGAGTTGCAATATTTTATTATCCCTAAACTGGACAAAAGCAGAGTAAGTGAAAAATCCAAACTATTGCTAGCAGTGTTGAACAGACGCTTTGAGCATTTTAATGATGAGGATTTTTACTATCGTTTAAGCTCAATGTGTGGGTTTGTTAGGTCACCTTTACCTCAGCCTAACACTCTTTCAGATAAAAAATGGCGAGAAATTTTAGTAAAAAAAGATCATGACTTTAAGCGCTTTAATGGCAAGCAAATATCAAGAGGTACAATAGTAGAATCAACCATTGAAAGCTTTTCAAGTAGTCTATTAACCGCCGTCACCAATCAGCCAAAACGGTTTGCAAGACTTACTTTGACCTTACCAAAAGATATCGAACATGACTATGTTGATAATATTTTTAATGGGTTGAGTAGATCTACTAAAGATGTGCAAGAGCCATATATAGAAGATTGGCAGCCTTGCCCAATAGAATTGCAGTATGCAGTTATTATCCATTTTGGTGAACACCCCCATAGTAACTATTTAGCTTGGTTGCTCACCAAAGATACGGAAGTTATCAATCATCCTCCTCTGTTGGCTGTGCTGAAAACGATGGCGAAAACCTCTTCAAATCCACAACTTGATAAATTATCAATATACGACCCTAAAAAAGGCGACTCTGCAAGCATAGCAACAGCTCATGAACTGATGAACACTTCAATCAACTCATGCCGTGGCATTGCATATAACGGCATAGCAGATTTGTTTTGGGAAAATACTGATTTTGCCATCAGGCATAAGCAGTTGATAGATGATGCCATCTCTGACCCACACCCTGCGGTGCAAATTACTTCAGTGAGAATGTTGACTCCTTTTCTAAATACAGATGAAGACTTTGCCTTACAAAAGTTTTTAGACATTAGCCATACGGATCTACGCTTTACTTGTGCTTATGAAGCCTATCATTTCTTTAATTGCGCATTTGACAGCCAGTATAAGGATGATTATATCCAGCTGGTCAAAAAGATGCTTGTGTCAGATTATGATGAGGTAAGGCAAGAGGCGGGTCGGCAAATATTTGCCAGATGGTATTTTAATGAATTATTCGATGATCTATTCCCTGCTTTGCTAGAGACAAAAGCAACGGACAAATATATCCGTATTGGCTTTGCAGAAGTGCTAAAGCAATTTTTGACTGAGGATAAACATGGTCATCTTGAGTATAAGCTGTTAGAGCCATATCAACTTATTCTTAATGATAAAGACAGTGATGTAAGCAACGAAGTCCAACAATGTATAGAAAGTGAAAATTTTTGGAAAAAGCAGAATACTAAAATGTTAGTTGACTACTTTATACAATCAATTGATGGAAAGACAAACATATCTCATTTTCTCTATTCTCTTAAAAGCCGTCCGTATATTTATCCGTATAAAACACAGTTGCTTGACATATTTAGTAAGCTAGTGGAGAAAGCAAGAGATGAGTATGAGTTTAGCCAACGAGCACACATCAGTTCTATGATGTCTGTGCTACAAAGAATCTATGACGAAGCTGTCGATGATGAAGATGAGGATATTTTAAATCAGTGCCTGAATGTTTGGGACGATATCTTCGCATCAAACATTCATATCAGCCACCAAAAAGTCTTGCGTGATGGGATGTTGGATTAGATTGAAGCGAGGCTCTGCTCAAAATTGGCGTGAAGCTACGATGTGAATACCCCTTGCCACATAGTCCTTTACTAGAATACTCAGGCTTCATTTTTATACTCAATATGTCTGCAATTGATGTGTTTGGCTATATCATTTAAAGCTGATCGCGCTGCCCTGATGAATTGTGCCACGGTTCTTGGCGATCAGGTGAATACCAAACACGGGGTCACTGCCGGAAGGTCGTTCGCGTTGTAGGCGCTGAACGGTTTTAAGCGGCTGATGCTCGGCGGATTTTTCGCCACTGATAGGATCAATGTTAATCATCACGCAGCGAGTACAGTATTTGAGGAACTCAAATTGCACGTCGCCGATACGGACGTCGCGCCACTGTTCTTCAATCCACGGCTCAAGATCACCATCAATAACCAGATTTGGCCGGAAATGGGTCATCGTTACTGGCTTTTCAAGCTCTTGATTAAGTGCCGCGAGTGATGCTGTCGTGGTTAGTAAATAAGGGGCATTATCGGCAAAGGTCAGGTTACTGGCGTGGTTTTTCAGTGGTCGATGGCTGTTTTCACCGAGATAGTGCAATAGGCACGGCGTATCAAAGTGCTCACTCAGCCATTGATTCACCTCATCCGGTGCGGTGTGCGCGGTAAATGTATCTCGCCACACAGTTACCTCATGGTGTTTAGCACAAGCTTCAACCACAACCGACTTGCAATCACCATTGGGTGCGGTCAGCGTGAGGTTGTGTTGCCCATCCATCGTTGCCTGCCACAGCAACATGTGCGGGTAATGCCGTGCAGTAATAAAGCGACCATTTATATCCGTAATCAGCCAACGGCGATCATTGGCCATACCTTCAGGATGAATATCCGCCCTATTGACCTGATTGCCGCCCAGCGACTTGACCGGATAATAGTGAGTACTTTGCAGTATTGCGCTCATGAGATACCTCTTCGGTTGATGGTTGTTTTTATGTCTAATAGCCAGCTGCAAAATCTACTAGACCATGTAACGGTTCACCGGCGATAAAGCGGCGATAATTGGCGGCAAATTGTTCGGCCACTTTATCGGGCATACTTTCTCCGGCCATATGCGGCGTAATCGTTACGTTCGCGCAGCCCCATAGGGGGCTTGTGTCCGGCAAAGGTTCGGTTTGGAATACGTCTAATATCGCCTGTGCATCAGGATGCGCAAGTAGCCACTGGTGTAATACCTCTTCATCAATAATATTGCCGCGTCCGATATTGATCAGTACTGCGTCAGGCTTGAGGCGTGCCAGCATGTCGCCATTGAGCAAGCCATCTGTTCCGGGCGTTGCCGGTAACGCACAAATCACCACGTCTGCTTGCGCCAAAGCTTCGCCAAGTGCGTCAAGCGCATATACTTCATCAAATTCCGTCGGATGTTCACCACTGCGGTTCACGCCTGCGGTCTGCATGTGGAAAAAGTGCCCCGTTTTCGCCAAATAACAGCCAATATTGCCCGTACCTAACACCAGCAAACGTTTGCCTGCCAAGCTGCAATACGGTAAACGCTGCCACTGCTTCTCAGCCTGTTGCCCACGATAGCCGCGATGCTGCTGATAAATGGCGAGCAAGTGGCTGAATGCGTATTCACTGATCATCGGGCCAAATACTTCTTTGAGGCTGGTAAGCTGATAGTCATGATTGTCGTGTGCGATTAACGGCTCAACTCCGGCAAATACTGACTGAATCCACTGAGGTGTGTCGTCATCGGCAAGTATTTCTGCGGCACGAGCCGGTTCTGCCAACCAAATACTTGCTTTATCGGTGCTGTCCTCATCAAGGATGGTGAGATTTGGCAAGTCATGTTCACGCAGCACCTCACGATAGGCGGCGTTATTTCTGGTTATGAGACGAAGTGTGTGTTCCATAATAAGACTCCTACGATCTAACGCGTGGCTTAACCACAACGAGAGCGATCCCTGTTACTGCCACCAGCATAGCAATCACCATACCGAGAGTTTGCGTTTCACCAAGCCACAGCCACGCCATCACACTGGCAATTAGCGGTGTCGCCATACCGATGATGTTGTGTAATGTGGCGTCGAGATGTGAAGAGGCAAAGCTATTGAGTAGATTGGGTAAAAACGTCCCCGGCACCACCAAGCCAAATAATGGCCACAGCATTGACCACGACCACGTGATGTCATGCCCATCAAACCACACCAGTGGCGCAACTATGGCTGTACCGAGCAACAAAATTTCTGCATTGCTAACCATCGATGAGATTTTCACGCCGCGCTGCTGATAGCCGCGCAATAAAGAGGAATACACTGCACGCAACAATGCCACGAACAACCCTAACGCCGAGCCAATCCAAAACCCTTGCCCGATTGACTGTGGCAAGCCGGCTTTTTGCAAGAAAAACGCTGCCAAGCCAATAAACGCCAGCGCGAAGCCAAGTAACTCTTGGCGCAGAATTGCTTTGCCGTACAGGCGGCGAATAATGAGAGTGAACAGTGGCGCGGTTGAGACCAACAGCGTAACCACGGCTACTGGCGCCAGGTAGAATGCATAAGTCGCGCAAATATAGTAAAACACCATCAGCAACGCCAATCCAATACGAATGCCGCCGCGCAAAGGATGACGCGACGGACGCACAATCCACACCAACAGCAGCGCAAGCATGCCCGGAAACAAAAAGCGTGAAAACAAAATCCCGTTGACACCCAAGCCACCAAGCAATTTGATAAAAATGCCGGTACTTGCCCAAAATGTCGCACACAGTATGCTGGCTAAAATGTAGCGCATGGCTTAACCCTTAAAACAATACAATATTTGCACTTAACCACTTGGTGTATGCGGCTGACTGAGCAGCAACTGCGCCGCGAGATAGAACATAAATAGACCGATGGCAAATTCCAGCACCTGCCAAGTACGCGGTTTGCTCAGTGCCGGGCGCAGCAAACGCGCACCATAACCAAGGGTGAAGAAAAACACGAACGATGCCGTGGTTGCGCCAATGGCAAACTGTGCACGATAAGGAGCAAAATCATTGGCAACCGTACCGAGCAGCAATACGGTATCGAGATAAACGTGCGGATTGAGCCACGTCAGTGCTAACGCTGTTAGGATGACGCGCTTACGAGACGGCTGCTGGTTAACATCGAGATTCAACGCACTGCTGCCGCTAAATGCCGCTTTCCAGCGCAGCACCCCGTATGCGAATAAAAATGCTGCACCGAGCCACGTCATCACGCTGGCAACCGCTGGTGCATATTTAGCAATCGTCGCCATTCCGAACACCCCGACCTGAATCAGAAGCGCATCAGACAGCGCACACAGCAGACAGACAATAAACACATGCTGCATCAGTAAGCCCTGGCGCAAGACCATCACATTCTGCGCACCAATCGCCAAAATCAGGGAAAAGCCAAATAGAAAACCATTAATCAGTGCGTGTATCATGTTGCCCTCATGTAATAAGTTCAGCGCCCCAACTGCGCATCGAGAATCAGCTTTGCCGTCTCCTTGCTGCTTGCCATATAACGCTCGCAAAGCTCTGTATCAGCCTCGTATATCGTGTAAATATTGACCATACCTTCAAGCAACACGACTAACTGCTCACTAATCACCCGCGCATTGGCATCGGGCTGTAATTTGGCACAAATAAAATCCGTCACTGCACGCTTATGCACGATGGCAATACTTTTTGCCTCATCGTCCAATTCCGCCGCCGCGCGCACAAACAAGCAGCCGTTAAAGTCTTGCGCGATGAACCGCTGATGAAACCAGTCAAATACTTTATACACCGCCTCACGACCGCACACCTCATCACCAATAAATGCCTGCAGCGACGTGCGTAATCTCTCGTCACGGTATTTCAGTACTTCATGAATCAGCTTTTCCTTACTGCCAAAATGGTGATACATCGTCGTTTTCGCGCAGCCTGACTCATCGCGAATTGTATCCACGCCAACATGTCCAAATCCGTCGCGGTAAAAAAGCCGCTCGGCGGTATCGAGAATTTTTTTGCCCGAATTTTTCATAAGCTCGCCAAAAAATAACGAAACAGAACTGTATCATAATACTATTCTGTATGCTCTGGCTATCAAAAAATGTCGCAATCTCTCACAGCACCAATAGCAGCAGCCCCAATACAATCAGAATCGCACCAATTACGCGATTGACCACCACCTGCTTTGCCAGCAATTTATTGCGCAGCCGTGGTGCAGACAGCGCCACCGCAACAATCCCAAACCATAGCAAATGCGCCAGTGACATAAAGCCACCATAGCCAATCTGTATCCACATTGGTGTCGTGGGTTTGACAATTTGCGTGAACGTACTCAGCACAAACAGCGTTGTTTTCGGATTGAGCGCATTGGTCATAAAGCCGTTTTTGAACGCTGCTTTATCGCTCAGCGCTGCTACCCCACCGTGCATATCGACACTGATTTTGCGATGGCGCATGGTCTGGTAGCCGATATAAACCAGATACGCCGCACCCAGCATGCGCACCATGTGGAACAAAGCAGGAAAAGTGACCAACAACACACTCACGCCAAGCAGCGTATAAGCAACATGAATCCACACCGCAATGGCAATTCCAGCAGCCGTCCATAGCCCGGCACGCCTGCCGTACAAATAGCTATTGCGGGTCACCATCGCGAAATCGCCACCGGGGCTAATCACTGCGAGTACCGTAATCGCCGCTACTGCCAATAATTCCTGCATAATGTTCCTTAAACACTCTCCAGTTACCAATTATCGACCGTAATGTGCCACAATAAAAACGAATTTATTTCCGTGAATGCGTGCCATTTTGGAACAGGTTAAAAACATACCGCTCAAAGCACTCAAATTTTTCTACGCTGCGGGTTACTGTGGCAGCTTTACTGCCGCCGCTGATATGCTTTGCGTCACGCACAGCGCTGTCAGCAAACAAATCAAGCAGCTTGAAGCTGCGCTCGGCGTAGCGCTATTCGTCCAAGACGGCAGAAACCGCCGCCTATCGTCCGACGGGCTTCTGCTTTACCAATCATGCCAACGCATGTTTGCCGAACTGACCACCACACTCGACACATTGACACACAAACACCGGCAAGACCTCACGGTATCCTGCGAAACGACCTTGGCAATGAAATGGCTCATCCCGCGTATCACCACATTTCCCAAAGATTACGGCTTTAATGTCGCCATACTCACCGCAGGCGGCGCAGTGGATTTTCAACGCCAAAATATCGACGTCGCCATTCGTCGCAACGATTTCACATGGCCACCGACGCTGCACGCCGAATATATTGCGCCCGAACGGGTCGGTGCAGTACATGCACCGCCGCCCTATCAACCTCACCGCCTGCACACCCATTCACGTATTGACGCTTGGCAGCAGTGGACAAAGCAGCATCCTGATGATGACTATCCAAGTGAAGACATCTTTTTTGAACACTTCTACCTGACCATCCAGGCGGCCATTGCCGGGCAGGGCATCGCCATCGCTTCGCAGTACATGGTTGCAGATGAAATCAGCAAAGGTATCCTCAAATGTCCACAAGGATTTTGTGCAGACGGCTCGGCGTACTACCTGCTCTCAGCCACACCATTCGCACAAAACCAAAAAAAGCAGCTATTTCTCAACTGGCTCAGACAGCAAATGAATTAAAGCACATTGGCACAGCATAGATAGACAATTTCATCACGAATATGCGGCAATAATTTTGCAGACCAGATGGTCTTTCGATACCACCAATTCTTCGCTTCATTGAGAAAGCCGTCCTTCAACGTACACAGAATAAATATTGAGCAGCACAGCCATAAAAAAGCCTGATCAATTGATCAGGCCTTAAGAGTTAAACTTTACAATATTGTCTTAGGTAAACGTCAGAATGGAATACTGTCGTCATCAAACCCTGAGTCAATGTTATCTTCCGGACCGTAACTCTGCTGCTTCTGCTTCGGTGGTACAGGGCTATCGTAGCTTTTGCTTGGCGCAGGCGCTCTGCCGCCACCTGAACGGTTATTTCTTGGCTGACCTTGACCATAACCAGAAGACTGCCCATCATCGTAGCCGCCACCGTAGTTATTATCATAACCGCCGCCATCACCACCGCGAGAATCTAGCATCTGCATATCGTTAGCAATAATTTCTGTACTGTATTTTTCGATACCCTGATTGTCGGTCCACTTACGGGTCTGAAGGCGCCCTTCGATATAGAGCTTGCTGCCCTTGCGGCAATACTGACCAATAATCTCGGCCAATTTTCCAAATGCCACAACACGGTGCCATTCAGTTTTTTCGCGCTTTTCACCAGACTGTCTGTCATTCCAACCTTCTGAAGTCGCCAAAGATAGATTAGCGACTTGATCTCCGCTTGGCAGTGAGCGCATATCCGGATCGGCACCCAAGTTGCCAATGAGGATCACTTTGTTAATACCACGCGCCATAATTTTCTCCTGAAATTGTCTGAGCTATTGGCGCGCCAGTGTATCTTTTTTTCCGATTAACAGCAAAATCATCCCGGCAACACCGGATGCCACCAGTAATGCGATCAATACCGCGCTGCCAGAATCCATTTTTGCCCACAAAGCGCCAGCCGCAACTGCACCAACAAAGCTACCGGCAAATTGTGCCGTAGAATAAATACCCATCGCCTGCCCCCGTGATTCCGGGTCTGCAATATTGGCTACCCAGTGTGGCAAGCCTGTTTCCAAGCGATAAAAAGCGATGAAATATACCGTAATAGCAACGCCAGCACCCCATATTGGCAAATCGCACGCAAGCAAGCCCAAGCCGACAGAGAGCAAAATAAAGCTCACGGCGAAATTCAGAGGATGCGGCGAGACGCGATAACGAATAAATGCCAACGCAATCAAGTTTGCCGGTAGATATAGCCACCAGTGCGCTTCTTTTGCCAAGCCGGCGTTGACCAGCATTACGGGCAAAACCAGGAATGTTGCAGATAAAATGCCATGCAGAATAAATACGGCAAAGCTCGCTTGCCATAATGCCGCACGATTGATTTCACCTTCTACCGCGCCAACGCGATTCTCAGCATTGGTCGCAGGAAGCAACACAATGGATCCCAAGCCTATACCAGCCATGGCCGCAATCAGCCAGAATAATCCACTAACCCCAATCCACTTGGCAATCACCGGCCCAATGATTAATGAAAGCACAAATGCCATACCAATACTGCCGCCGATAATTGCCATGACGGTACCGCGCTTTTCAATCGGCACAACGTCAGTCGCATAAGCAAGCGTAACGGCCGAGATAGCGCCCATGCCCTGTATGGCACGACCAGCAATCATCCAGCCTATCGAATCCGATACTGCCGCAATAGCACTACCAATAACAAACAATAGCAAACCTATTGCCATCAATGGCCGACGGCCAAAACGGTCTGATAATTTACCGTAAGGAATTTGCAGAATGCCTTGGCTGAGGCCGTAAATACCCAAAGCCAAGCCAACCAACTCTGGGGTCGCATCTTTCAGTTGCAGAGCATACAGGCTAAAAACTGGAAAGATCATAAACATGCCAAGCATCCGCAACACATAAATGCTTGCTAACAATCCAGCTGCCCTACGCCATAATATTTGCGCCATACACCCTCCGGTGTCTTACGGTCGCGGCAATACAGTCAGTTCTGTTGCGGCGACCCAAGCTAAAATAATAAATAAAGCCGCCAACGGCGGCTAAGAACAGATACTAAGCGCTTAACTGCGGCAAGACTTCTTTCAGCCAAGCCTCAAGGCGAGCTGTGGTTTTCTCAGGCTCACTGTCTTCATCAATACCAAGACCAATAAATGTGCCATTTTTTTGTAGTGCTTTTGATGATTCGAACTTGTAATCATCAGCCGGCCATTCACCAATAAACGTCGCGCCTTGAGCCGCGAGTTGTTCGGCAAGCATACCCATAGCATCAAGGAAGTACTCAGGATAACCAATCTGGTCGCCAAGACCAAACATGGCAATCACACATCCGTGCAAGTCCGCACTGGCAATTTGATCCACAACCATTTCCCAGTCATCTTGGTATTCCCCATAGTTCCAAGTCGGCATACCCAGCATCAGCTTTTTATAGAGGAACATATCGTTAGGGTCATCTAGGTCAATGATATTGATTGGTGTGAGCGTGATGCCGTGTTGCTCCTTTGCTATCTTTTCAATTTGAAAAGCGACATCTTCAGTCATCCCTGTTGTGCTGCCGTAGAACAGCCCGATTTCTTCACTCATACCAAACTCCTAAATTCACAATTTATTCATTGATGATGTTATTCAAACAATCACCAAAAGTTAAGACGTATTTTTTATTATATAAAAAAGATAATTTATTCGCCATCAATCCGTTTTGCACAGTGTAACGTATTGCGTAGCAAGCAAGCGATTGTCATCGGCCCAATACCACCAGGAACAGGTGTAATAGCCCCAGCCACATCCTTCACAGATGCAAAATCCACATCGCCAACCAACTTGCGCTTATTGCCATCACTTCCGATGCGATTAATCCCGACATCAAGCACCACTGCACCAGGCTTGATCCATTCAGCCTTAACCATTTCCGGCTTGCCAACCGCAGCAACAACGATATCGGCCTCACGGCATAAAGCCGGCAGATTATCACTACGTGAATGAGCTATTGTCACAGTTGCATTGGCTTTGAGTAATAATGCCGCCATTGGCTTACCAACGATATTCGAGCGCCCGATAACGATGGCTTTTTTGCCAGACAAATCTCCAATGCGATCTTCCAGTAGCAGCGAACAACCAAGTGGTGTACACGGTACAGAAGCATCTTGACCACTCCACAGCCTACCAATATTGACCGGATGAAATCCATCGACGTCTTTCTCTGGATTAATAGCATTCAATACGGCATCGCTATCAAGGTGATTTGGTAATGGCAACTGAACAAGAATGCCATGAATGGCTGGATCAGCGTTGAGCGATTTGATTTTGGCCATTAAAGTCGTCTGATCCGTTGATGCTGGCAAGCGGTGTTCTTCACTGTGAAACCCGGCCGCTTTGGCCTGCTTGCCTTTACTTGCGACATAGACTTCACTCGCAGGATCATCACCGACCAGTACTACAGCCAACCCTGGCTTTTTACCAGTTTTAGCATGCCAGTCGGCCGTGTCCTGAGTTACCTGATTACGAATTTTTTCAGCAAATGCCTTACCATCAATGATTTCAGCGCTCATCCACCTTCTCCAGTGCAAAACGAATTCCCGATGCCATAGCTTAGAAGCTTATCACCATATCTAGGCATCACATCAAGCCATAACGATAAGATTGTATCGTAACAGCCGTTATTTTTGTTCTGTATATTGAGTCAAAAGTCACGTGATACGAACTGCTTTTTCATAGTGAAAGCCTTGGTTGTTCAGACACGCTTATGCCTTAATCACCACACTTGCCGATTAAGGCAGGTGCGCAACTTCCAGCAAGCCAGCCGTCTCATCACAACCAAACATCAAGTTCATTGACTGTACGGCTTGCCCAGCTGCGCCTTTGATCAAGTTATCCTCAACCACAGATATAATTGCAGTACGCTGATCGACCGAACGGTGCACGCCAATCTGTACGCAATTCGTGCCGCGCACATGGCGCGTTTGCGGATGGGCACCTGAGTCAAGCACACGCACAAATGGCTCATCTGCATAAGCGGCTTTGAAGCATTCGTAAATATCAGCCTCAACATCAGCCAAAGGTGCATAAAGCGTCGCTTCAATACCGCGAATCATCGGCAATAAATGCGGTACGAATGTGCAATACACCTCCTGACCAGCAATATCCGACAAACCTTGCTCTATTTCTGGCTGATGGCGGTGACCAGACGCCGCATAGGCTTTAAAATTACCTTCCATTTCGGCAAAAAGGTTATCTACTTTTGCGCCACGCCCTGCGCCTGAAATACCGGACTTAACATCAGCAATCAATTGATCACCGCGAACCAAGCCAGCTTCAAGCAGTGGTTTAAAGCCAAGCTGCACAGCAGTTGGATAACAGCCCGGGTTGGCAATCAATCTCGCAGATTTAATCTCCTCACGATACAACTCCGGCAAGCCATAAACAGCTTCTTTGAGCAAATCTTGTGCTGTGTGCTCAATGCCATACCATTGCGTAAAAACAGCAGCGTCTTTTAAGCGGAAATCACCAGAAAAATCAATCACACGGACACCAGCATCAATCAATGCTGGTGCTTCTCGCATACACACACCATGCGGTGTCGCAAAAAATACGACGTCACAAGCAGTTAAATCCGTCTGTTCTGGTGCACTAAATTCTAGTGCACACACATCGTATAAATGCTCAAAAACCGATGAGACTGGTTGCCCAGCATACTGCCGCGAAGTGACGCCAATAATTTCTGCTTGTGGATGGGCGCTGATTAAGCGCAATAACTCAGCGCCAGTGTAGCCACTGGCGCCGACGATACCTACTTTGATTGGATTAGCCATTCAAAGCATCCTGAATCAATTTGGCAGTCTCTTTCAGCTGCTCCATAGCCACAGACTTATCACCATGGCTACCGAGCTGCTCACCTTCCCATACTGGAATCAAATGCATGTGGTAATGAGCAACTGTTTGCCCAGCCGCCGCCCCATTAAACTGCATTACTTTAATTCCATCCGGATTTAAAGCTTTACGCAGTGCATTAGCTAATCGCTGACTAAACAGCATAATTGCTGATAAATCTTCAGGATCTACATCATAGATATCAGGACTGGCTTTTTTGGGAATGATTAACGTATGGCCTTTGGATTGCGGAAAAGCATCCATAAACACATAAATACGCTCATCTTCATAGACTTTAGCACTGGGTAACTCACCAGAAAGTAGTTTATCAAATACGGTAGCCATTATTCCCCCTCAAGTTACCTAATAATTGAAGCTGGATATGAATTATCCGATCAGTAAATCTTCTTTATCTCCACCATTTGCAATATGGTCTTTCATCCAATCAGGCTGACGACCATATCCACTCCAAGTGTTATTCGGGTCTTGAGGATCGCGATATTTTGCAGGCTTAGCTGGCTTAGTACCCTTTTTACTTCCTGCAATATCAACTTCTTGAGTCAGTCTGGCGGCTTGCTTTTGCGCTTCAGCCAAAATTGCTTTGGCACGTTCTTTTCTTGTTTTATCGATAAAACGCAGCAGCGCTTCAAATTCATCAAAAGACAGTGATTCTATTTTTTCGTAAAGATTTTGCATACTTAGTTAGTCTCCAAAGTTGTTTTTGTAAAAATCGTATTTATTATAATACCGCACTAATCATAAAGTAAGTTATCTGGAATATTTAAATAATGACATATTATTTTTGACAACCGCTGTAATCAAGAAATGCAAGCTTCTCCAAATACCGACTTAACCAATGCATAAATATAAAAGGATAGATTGAAGCAATCTATCCTTTTATATTTAATGCTATTAAATCAAGTATATTTGTATCTTATAAATTGAAAAGCCTGAATACACAATTTACCCAGTTTCTTTTACAACAGGTTACGGTATCAAATTCCGGCTTGTGTGGCGACTTCAACAGGCATACCGCTGGCTTCTTCAACCACAGTGCGAATTAGCTCATCTGCAACACTATATCCCTTGCCTTGCACCTGCTCACGTACACTTTGTTGTGCTTGCTGCAATGCTTCCTGTGGGCTGACGTTGTACTCTTCAAGTGGTGGGTGATACTCAAGATACACACTATCGCCAAACCAGCCGACTTTCATCGGTTGATTAATGATATTGACCTGAACACCTTTTGGCACCAACTTAAACAGTTCTTCAATGCCCTCAGGATAAAGCCGTACACAACCATGCGATACGCGCATGCCGACCCCCCATGGCTTATTCGTACCATGCAACAGATAGCTTGGGTTAGACAAACGCATGGCAAACAGACCTAGTGGATTATTCGGCCCAGCTTCAACTACGGCTGGTAGAGGGTCGCCTTGTGCGGCGTGCTCAGCACGAATAGAAGCTGGCGGCGTCCATGTAGGGTTGGCACGTTTCTCAATAACGTGCTGAATACCCAAAGGTGTATCCCAATCTTCACGCCCGATCCCGACGGCATAAACATAGACTACCGGTTCATTTTCCGGGTAGTAATACAGGCGCATTTCCGGCAGATTAAGCACAATACCTTTTCGCGGGGCATCAGGCAAAATATAGCGCGACGGAATCAATACTTGCGTACCGGCACCAGGATACCAAACATCAACACCAGGATTAGCACGCTCCATTGCTTCAAACCCAATACCGAATTCCCGACCAATATCCGGTAGCGTATCGGCATCTCGTGCTTCGACAACACGCACTTTACCGACAACATTGACCCCGGGTGGTGGTAACGTCACTTTCTCGGCCAACGCAGCACCACTTACTGCTGCCAGACCTGCAATTGTCAAAATCTTGTGCCAAAAATGCATAAATTTTTCCTGTAATCTTAGACGGAAATAGAAACGGAGCATTATATAGCACCAGCATCTTCTTTTGTCATAATGAAAAGTCAGAAATCATACTAAGCAATAGTTGCCAAATCGCTTTTACATTACGCTCGTTCAAAGCCATCACTTATTACGAAGCCAAGTAAAAGATCTTTACTCCGAAAATAGCGAAGAAATTATATCAAGCGTCTAAATATTCAGGTATTCAATGATTACGGACAATATGCAGCAAAAAGCCTCCGGTAATTACCGGAGGCTCAAGTTTATACTTAACGGTAGTATTTATTATTCAGGTCGCATATGCGGGAACAGCAGAACGTCGCGAATTGACGGGCTATCCGTCAACAGCATGACCAGACGGTCAATCCCGATACCTTCACCAGCTGTCGGAGGCATACCGTATTCCAGTGCACGAATGTAGTCAGCATCGTAGTGCATTGCTTCATCATCCCCTGCATCTTTCGCAGCAACTTGCGCGCGGAAACGCTCAGCTTGATCTTCGGCATCATTTAACTCCGAGAAGCCATTGGCCATTTCACGGCCACCAATAAATAGCTCAAAGCGGTCAGTTAGCGCCGGGTTTTCATCATTACGGCGAGACAGTGGCGAGACTTCCCATGGATACGCCGTGATAAAGGTTGGCTGAATCAGTAAGTGCTCAACTGCTTCTTCAAAGAGCATGGTTTGCAAATTACCGAGGGCATCATCTGCGCTGGTCTTTTGCTTGTACTCGCTATTGAGCAAAGCCGACAGTGCCGCTGCATCATTGACAACATCAGCATGCTGTGGCGCATATTTTGCAATGGCATCAGTCATGGTCAAGCGATCAAATGGCTGCGAAAAATCAATATCTTGACCTTGATAAGTCAGTTTACTGCTACCCAGTACGCTTTCGCTCAAACCACGCAACAGAACTTCCGTCAAATCCATCAAGTCATTGTAATCCGCGTATGCCTGGTAAAACTCAAGCATGGTGAATTCAGGGTTGTGACGGGTTGATACGCCTTCATTGCGGAAGCTACGGTTGATTTCAAACACGCGTTCAAAACCACCAACCACCAGTCGCTTCAAATATAACTCTGGGGCAATACGCAGGAATAGCGGCATATCCAACGCGTTGTGGTGCGTAGCAAATGGCTTCGCAGTTGCGCCACCCGGGATTGGGTGCATCATTGGTGTCTCTACTTCCATGAAGTTGTGGTCTTCAAAGAAATGACGGATATGACGCAATACCTGCACGCGGGTTTTAAACACGTCGCGGCTTTCTTTATTCATGATCAGATCAACATATCTCTGACGATAGCGCGTTTCCTGATCAGATAAGCCGTGGAATTTTTCTGGTAACGGACGCAGTGATTTAGTCAGCAATTCAATCTCGCTGGCATGAACGGTCAATTCACCAGTACGGGTGCGAAACAGCTTGCCTTTAATGCTGATAATGTCGCCAACGTCCCACTTTTTAAACTGCGCATACACGCCTTCAGGCAGATCATCACGGGCAATATATGCTTGCATACGCTCACCGCTACCATCCTGAATTTGCGCGAAACTTGCCTTACCCATGACGCGCTTACCCATCATGCGTCCGGCAAGTAAAAATTCACCGGCCGCCTCAAGTGCTTCAGCGTCTTCAACCTCACCATATTGCTGATGAACATCGGCAGCATTATGTGTTGGGCGGGTATGATTCGGAAATGCCACGGCCTGAGTTTCACGAATGGTGTTGAGCTTCTGACGGCGCTCAGCGATCAGCTTATTTTCATCAAGTTGTGGAGAATTTTGTTCACTCATCATTGTTCCTTTAATTTGCCGGTATGTCGGTTAGTTTTCTACCAATATAAATTTTTGCCGGCGAAAGTTATGTCTGTCTATCATTGCTTTGTATCAATTAAGCAACTTAATAAAGCAAATCTTATACCTCAACGCCCTGCTTGAGACTTTCCTGAATAAACGGATCAAGGTCGCCATCAAGTACAGCCTGAGTATTGCTGGTTTCATAACCCGTACGCAAATCTTTAATCCGCTGCGAATCAAGAACATACGAACGGATTTGACTACCCCAGCCAATGTCGGACTTGGTATCCTCAAGAGCCTGACTCTCGGCACTGCGCTTTTGCATCTCAAGCTCATAAAGCTTGGCGCGCAGCTGCTTCATACAGGTATCTTTGTTTTGGTGCTGTGATCGGCTGTTTTGCGATTGCACAACGATACCCGTCGGGTTATGCGTAATACGTACCGCAGACTCAGTACGGTTAACGTGCTGACCACCTGCGCCGGATGCACGATAAACGTCGATCCGCAGATCAGCCGGATTGATTTCAATATCAACATTGTCATCAATTTCTGGTGACACGAACACAGCAGCAAAAGAGGTATGACGACGGTTACCACTATCAAATGGTGACTTGCGCACCAGACGGTGCACACCAATTTCAGTACGCAACCAACCGAATGCATATTCACCGGTGAATTGAATAGTTGCAGACTTGATACCCGCGACTTCTCCCGGCGACTCTTCGATCAGCTCAGTCTTAAAGCCTTTAGCCTCACCCCAGCGCAGATACATACGCAGCAGCATTGAAGCCCAATCTTGCGCTTCCGTACCACCTGATCCAGCCTGAATATCAAGGAAGGCATTATTGATATCGAGCTCACCGGAAAACATACGGCGGAATTCATAATCTTCGATCTGCTTTTCAAAGCGTGCCACGTCTTTTAATGCAGCTTCGACGGTTTCTTCGTCATCTTCCATCTCAGCCAGCTCGATCAACTCGCGGCTGTCGCCCAATCCTTGCTTGAGGGTATCAAGCCCGTTAACAACACCCTCAAGGCTCAGGCGTTCTTGGTTAAGCTTGGCTGCAAAATCAGGATCATCCCATACAGATGGCTGTTCGAGTTCACGATTAACCTCATCGAGGCGCTCGGATTTTAAGTCGTAGTCAAAGATACCCCCTAAGCGCCGCTTCGCGCTTAAGCAGGTCATCAATACGCTCGTAAGTGCTGTTTAATTCCATAAATCCCGTCCGGGCAAAAGCCCGCTATTATAAGAAATTTCGCGTAGAAAATGTAGCGGCTGGCTAATACTTTGGCAATACCAACGTTAATCGCAAATTTGGTTAGCTGTAATCGCGTGCGCCAAATATGGCGCTTCCTACCCGCACCATCGTTGAGCCTTCAGCGATTGCCAATGCCATATCACCACTCATACCCATCGACAGTTCAGCGAAGTCGCTTTTATCACCAAAGTGCTGCCGGGCTTGCTGCTGAATTTGGCGCAGTAAACGAAAACAAGCACGAATCTGCGCTTCATCATCAGTATTTGCACCGATCGTCATTAATCCGCGAATGTGGATACGATCGCAGGAAAGCGTTTCTTCAATCAAGCTCAAAGCATCCTCCGGTGCCACACCAAATTTGGATGCTTCACCAGAAGTATTGACCTGAATTAAAGCGTTAATAGTGCGGTCTTCGAATTCCAAACGATCTTGGAGTTTGTGCGCAAGCTTGATTCGGTCTAACGATTGAATACAGCTCGCCAGCCCAATCACATCTTTGACCTTGTTGGTTTGTAGATGTCCGATCATATGAGTTTCATGCGTGATATCAGCCAGTGCATCGTATTTGGCGTTAATTTCTTGCACTTTATTTTCGCCAATCAAGGTTTGCCCGGTGGCAAGTGCTTCGCGGATCATCTCAGCAGGCTTGGTTTTGGTCACCAGCATCAAGCGCACTTCACTGGGGTCACGCCCTGCTTGTGTACAAGCAGCCTCAATCTCGCTCAATACTTGCGCGACATTACGGGCAATGGCATTCATATTCACAAGCTCCCCGACATTTTTGGCAACGCCCACTGAGCACAAACGGCTCGGGGCTGACGTCAAAACCGCGCTGATGGCAGTACTGCAACAGCATCCCAACTGGCTCATCTGCAGGCAACTCTTCAGTGTGGCCGCACTCGGTACAGTTGAGAATCACGCTGGTGTGCTCGTTAGCAAAATGATCACAAAATACGAAGCCGTTGAGCGACTCGGCACGGTGCAAAATGCCAACCTCGACCAAAAAATCAAGTGCACGATACACAGTAGGCGGCGCCGCATTACCGCGCAGACGCTGCAGATCATTGAGCAAGTCATATGCTTTGACCACATCCGGATAGCCCAGAATCAGCTCCAGCACTTGACGGCGAGTTGGCGTCAGGCGTGCACCCGAACGCATGCAATGGCGCTCGGCAGCGGCCAAAATCGCAGCATTGTCTCGTTGTGTTTTTTGAGTTTTATTCATAGGGGAAATTCTACCACGACCAAATTAAAATGCGTCATAAAACGGTAACATCAAATGCTTATGGTGGCTACACGGGTCAACTCAGGAGGTCACTATGCATTACCGTACGATTTGGATTTCCGACTGTCATCTCGGCACGCGCAGCGCACAATCGCATCTGCTGCTGGATTTTTTGCGCAATACCGAAAGCGACACATTATTTTTGGTTGGAGATATCGTCGACGGCTGGCAACTTAAAAAGCACTGGTACTGGCACCAGGAGCACAATGATGTGATCCAGAAACTGTTGCGTAAAGCGCGCAAAGGTACGCGCGTTATTTACGTGCCCGGCAACCACGACGAAGCCGCACGGCAATACGTCAACCTCAACTTTGGCGGCGTTGAAATTCATCAGCAAAGCGAACATACCACAGCTGACGGCCGTCGCCTGCTGATCATGCACGGCGATGAATTTGACGGCGTGATGCAATACGCAAAATGGCTCGCACATCTTGGCGATACCCTCTATCAATGCGCACTGGGGCTCAACGCCTTGCTCAACAAAATCCGTCGCCGCTTTGGCAAGCCGTATTGGTCGCTGTCGCAATACCTCAAATACAAAGTCAAAAATGCCGTCAACTTCATCACCGAGTTTGAGCGGTTGATTGCCGGAGAGGCAAAAAAACGTGGCTTTGATGGGGTTGTGTGTGGCCATATTCACCACGCTGAAATGCGCACTATTGACGGGGTCGAATACTATAACTGTGGTGACTGGGTTGAAAGTATCACTGCATTGGTCGAGCATCAAGATGGTCGTATGGAAATCATCTACTGGGCTGACGTCGTCGCCAGCTACATGGAAAACCCAATTCAGCGCAAAGCCAAAGCATGAATATTGTCATCATCAGTGACGCTTGGCATCCACAAATCAACGGCGTCGTCCGGACTCTGACCGAAACCCGTAAAGCACTCATCGACGGCGGGCATAAGGTACTCATGGTTACGCCGGAGCAATTCCGCACCATACCCTGCCCAAGCTATCCGGAAATTCGCCTTGCCATCAACCCCGGCAAAAAAATAGCATCTTTGCTCGATACGTTTAAGCCAAGTGCCATTCATATTGCCACCGAAGGCACACTTGGCTGGGCGGCACGGCGCTATTGCCTCAAGCACAAACTGCCTTTTACAACGGCTTATCACACCCGTTTTCCAGAGTACGTTCATCTACGCTGGCGTATTCCATTGCAATGGTCTTACGCCATGATGCGCCGTTTTCATCGCCCTGCACAGCGAGTCATGGTGCCGACGCGCAGCATTGCTGACGCTTTGGCAGAACAGGGCATTCGCCATACAGCTGTTTGGGGGCGAGGCGTCGATGGTAATCGCTTTCAGCCCGGATTTCGCGACATCTTGCGTCCGCACATGACTGGCTGTGAAGAAATGCGCCCGGTATTTATGTGTATTGGCCGTGTCGCACCGGAAAAAAACCTCGAGGCATTTCTACGCCTTGATTTGCCGGGCAGTAAATGGGTGATTGGCGACGGCCCTGCCCTACCCACATTGCAAGCTGCTTACCCTGATGTGCATTTTCTCGGCGCACGCGCACAGAAAGAATTACCGCCGTATTACCGCGCAGCAGATGTATTTGTCTTTCCGAGCAAGACCGATACCTTCGGACTGGTATTGCTGGAAGCAATGGCTTGCGGCACACCCGTCGCAGCATTTCCTGTTGCAGGGCCACTCGACGTTGTTACCGATCCACGTACTGGCATTCTTGACGCTGACCTACGCCAAGCTTGCATTGCCGCACTCGATTGCGACCGTAACGCGTGCGCAGATTATGCAGCCGCATACACTTGGCAACACACCACGCAGCGCTTTTTTGAGTTGCTAGAGCCTTTTCAAGCGCTGTGAATTATTGTCGCAATATTCGCTAACTAAACTTCGACCATCAACAGCAACAAGAGGTTAAGCCATGCGAATCAGTGTATATGGATGCGGTTATGTCGGTCTGGTTAGCGCTGCCTTATTTGCCGACAGCGGCAATAACGTCCTCGCAGCGGATATCAACGCAGAGCGAGTAGCACAACTCAACCGCGCCATCATGCCCATTTACGAGCCGGGCTTACAAGAAATCGTCGCACGCAATATCGAGCAAGGTCGCCTGCGTTTCAGCAGTAATCTTCATGAAACCGTCAAACATGGGGAAGTGCAATTTATCGCCGTCGGTACACCAACTGCGGCCAGCGGCGACACTGACATGCGCGCTATTGATGCCGTCGCTGCGACCATTGGTGAATATTTGCACCACCCAGCTGTCATCGTTAACAAATCCACCGCACCGGTTGGCACTGTTGCCAGAATCTGGCGCATCATCAGTGACGCCCAGCAAGCACACAACCAGCACGCTGATTTCACCGTCATCAGCAACCCGGAGTTTCTCAAAGAAGGCGCAGCCATAGCCGACTTTATGCGCCCAGACCGTATCATCATTGGTAGCGACGACGAACACGCCACTGCAATTATGCGCACACTCTATGCCCCATTTAATCGCAACCGCGACCGCATCATGGTGATGGATACCACCTCAGCCGAGCTGACCAAGTATGCTGCTAATGCCATGCTCGCTGCCCGCATCAGCTTCATTAACGAAATCGCGCGTATTGCCGATATTCTCGGTGCAGATATTGAACGCGTCCGCCAAGGTATTGGCGCTGATCCTCGCATTGGCTACGACTTTCTCTATGCTGGTTGTGGCTTTGGCGGCTCGTGTTTTCCCAAGGACTTACGCGCCCTGCAACACACGGCAAAAAGCGCGCAACTCGACACGCCATTATTGCAAGCCATTACTACTGTCAACGAGCGGCAAAAGCAACGCCTGACCGACATGCTCGACCAGTATTACGGCGACGAACTCAGTAATAAGCACATCGCCATTTGGGGTGGTGCATTCAAAGCCAATACGGATGACATCCGCGAATCCCCCGCACTGGACCTGATTGACCATTTACTCAAATGCGGTACAAAAATCAGCCTCTACGACCCACAAGCCATTGCTGCGCTCAAGCGCCATTACGCTGAGCATCCTGCGGCATATCTACTGCAATTCGCCCTCACGCAAAATGCCGCACTTGAGCACTGCGATGCACTGTGTATCGTCACTGACTGGCGTGCATTCCAAAGCCCCGACTTTATTCTCCTCGCCGAACAGCTGCGCGACCGCGTCATTTTTGATGGGCGTAACCTTTACGATCCAGCTCTTCTGAGCAGATACGACTTGCAATATTTCGGTATCGGGCGAGGAAGCTCACTTTCTACCATACAGCACCATACTTAAGTGTCACACGGCAATCTACACTGATTTTTTATATTATTGATATAATGATCGCCGTTGCGCAGAACCATATCGGCAAAAGTCTAACCTTTGCCGATACTTTTTAAATAACTGACGCAATCCCTACAGCTGAACGGTTTTAAATTTCATACAAGGCACGGGATCCCACGACAAAATACTGACGTATTTTTTTGTGGATGCCCGCATTGGCGCAAACAGTACAACTAGTACGGCGAATTCCCTTGGAAAGTTGTTTGCAATTTTTCCAAGGGGCTCGGCAAGACAATACAACGCTGTATGAAGTTTGAAGGTGTTTGGCTATAAAATAGAACTAATCAACAAAGTGATCATCATGACGTACCTACTCTGGAAAGCACTACACCTTATTTTTATGGTCTGCTGGTTTGCCGCGCTCTTTTACCTCCCGCGCATTTATGTCTACCACGCCATGGCGCAAGCCAACGGCGAAACGCAAGCTACTGCTCGCTTTGTGGTCATGGAGCGCAAGCTCTACATCCTCGGCCATATTGCCATGGGGCTAATGTTGATCAGTGGTGGACTATTACTGTGGTCCGGCGCCTGGGCTGCATTCAGCAAATCCGGCTGGCTACACACCAAGCTGACACTGGTTGCCATCCTCATCGGCTACTACATTTATTGTGGCCGCCTCAACAAGGCGTTTGCCCGTGGTGAGAACAAACACAGCCATAAGTTTTATCGCTGGTTTAACGAAGTGCCAGCTGTATTCTTAATTGTGATTACCTTACTCGCCATTTTCAAACCATTCTGAAGACCGGCCGAACATGTTAAAATCGCGGTTTTACGTCAGCGGAGCCATCCATGTCGCAACAAGCCGCGATTTCATCTTTTAATCAGCACGGTCATGCTTTTTGGGATAAAAAAGGCCCTTACCGTACCCTGCACGAAATCAACCCGACTCGTCTCAAGCTGATCGAGCGCTACGTTAACCTGCAAGGTGCGCAAATCCTCGACATTGGCTGTGGCGGCGGCGTACTCAGTGAGGCAATGGCCAAGCGCGGTGCACAAGTGACCGGCATTGATCTCAGCCCCAGCGTACTTGACGCTGCACGCGAACACGCAGCCGAGGAGCAAGTCAACGTCACCTATCGTCAATGTGACAGCACGCAACTCGCCAAAGAAGGGCAAACTTGGCAACACATCACCTGCATGGAAATGCTCGAGCATGTCGTCGATCCCGCAGCGGTCATTAAAGACATTGCCGCCTTACTCAAGCCCAACGGCTATGCCTTTTTCTCAACCCTGAACCGCACCAAAAAATCTTATCTCGCCGCGATTGTCGCAGCCGAGTATCTCACCCGCCTCGTCCCGCGCGGTACCCACGACCACAACTGGTTCATCACCCCAGCTGAGCTAAGCAATATGATTGAACACGCCGGATTAAAAGTTAGCGGACTTTACGGCATGGACTATCACCCGCTGATCAAAAGTGCCCACCTCAGCCGTAATCTCGACGTCAACTATTTCCTCGTTGCGCAGAAAGTCGCCTAAATTCTTGTTTGAAACTGGAGAAAAACATGTCCAAATGTCATTATGAGGCTGTCTGGTTTGACCTCGACGGTACCCTGTTCAACACCTCGGACAACATCATCCCTGCGATAAAAGCAGCGCTGACCAGCTTCGACTATTCCGTACCTGAAGATGAATTCCTGCGCCGTAATATCAACTTTGGCTCACGCGGTGTGCTTGCCCGCGCCATCGGATGCGACAAAGACGATCCCAAGATAGAAGAATTACACGAAGTCTACAGCGAGCATTACATCAATGACCTGAGCAGCAAAAGTGTGTGGTTCGACGGTATTGAAGCTATCGTTGAGCGCCTCGAGCAGGAAGGTACACCGTGGGGTGTTGTCACCAACAAAATTGAATATTTCACCATCCCGTTGGTCAAGCAACTCGGCATTGACCAGCGCATCGCGCTACTCATCTGTGGTGATACCGTCGAAGAAAGTAAACCTTCAGCTAAACCACTGTTACATGCTTGCGAGCAAACTGGCCACGATCCGAAAAAATGCGTTTTTATCGGCGACAACTCAACCGACATCATTGCCGGACGCAATGCAGGCATGGCAACCGTCGCTGCGGCTTACGGTTTTGTACCTGCTGGTGAATCTGCTTACGATTGGGGCGCAGATGCTGTGGTTGAAAGCCCTAGCGAACTGAACAACATACTGTGGCCATAAACATGAGCAAACAAGAACAAATTATCCTCATCAGCGGCGCCTGTGGCGGTATCGGTAAAACCCTTGCTCACCATTGGGATCAAGACCACAGCAAGCACCTTTTACTGCTCGATTCTGACAGCATGGGGCTGCAAGCACTCGACGACGAACTACGTGGTGACCACACCCTCATTCCGTTTGATCTTTGGGCTGCAGATCAACGCCAGTACGATACCTTGGCGAATATGATTGAAACCGACTACGGGCGGCTTGATGCACTCGTCCATCTCGCTGCTCATTGCGGCAACCTGCGGCCACTGATGCACTGCGACCCTGAGCGCTGGCTCAAAGGATTACAAGTCAACCTCACTGCGCCATTCTGGCTGACTCAAGCGTGTATTGGCTTGCTGCGCCAAGGACATAACCCACACCTGATTTTCACTCTACATCAGCGCCACCGTGAGCAAGAAGCCTATTGGCACAGCTATGGCGTTGCTCAGGCAGGACTGGAAGCGATGATTGAAACCCTTATTCATGAACGCAGCGCTTACCCTGAAATCACCATCAGCCGCGTTGACCCACACTGGGTTGATACCAACATGAGCCGCGCCATTTTCCCCAATGGAGAACCACATTGGCGACAGCCTGATGAAATCGTCAGTCTTTATGATCAGGCACTCACCAATACTCCTGAGCAACAGGAGATCATCAGCCCATGAACCACCATCAGACATGGCTTGACGCTGCCAAAAATGTGCTTAAAACCGAAGCCGATAGCATCCTTGCCCAGCTCAACAGCATTGATGAATCATTCGCTGCGGCCTGCGACATCATCCTTAATACCAAAGGGCATTTGATCGTCGCCGGCATGGGTAAATCCGGCCATATTGGCAGCAAAATAGCCGCTACATTTGCCAGTACCGGTACACCGGCATTTTTCGTCCATCCTGCGGAGGCCGGACACGGCGATCTTGGCATGATTACAGCACGCGATACTTTGCTCGCGCTGTCGTATTCCGGTGAAAGTGATGAAATCATGACCATGATGCCCATCGTCCAGCAAATGGGCGTCAAAGTCATCACCATCACAGGCAACCCTAATTCATCAATGGCGAAGCAAGCAGATATTCATTTGCACTTGCGTATTGAGCGCGAAGCCTGCCCACTTGGCCTTGCCCCCACGTCGAGCTCAACGGCCACCCTTGCACTTGGCGACGCGCTCGCTGTCGCACTCATCACCGCACGAGACTTTTCCTCACAGGATTTTGCCCGCTCTCACCCGTTTGGCCGACTGGGTCGCCGCCTGATCACGCGAGTGAGTGACGTCATGCGCAGTGGCGATGATATTCCCGTGGTCAATGCTCAGGCGAGCGTCAACGAAGCATTATTCGCCATCACCAGCAAAGGGCTGGGCGCGACTTTAATTGCTGATAACAACACTTTGCTCGGTATTTATACCGATGGTGATCTGCGCCGCAGCCTTGAGCAGCAGCCCAATGCTCTGAGCCACGATATTGCCGAAGTCATGACCCGTGCCCCCAAAACTACGACCGCGGATACACTCGCCGCAGAGGCATTGCAGCTGATGGAACAACGCAAAATAACCACGCTACCGGTCACAGATGCACACAACCAGATCTGCGGCATCTTACATATTCACGACCTTTTACGCGCTGGAGTGGCGTAATGAAAGTACGCCATATCATTGGCTGGAGTATGCTTGCAATTCTCTGCATGTATTGGTGGTGGGCACAAAACAGCCCACCACCGGTCTCCGTGCAAAATGATTATGTGCCTTTGCTCACCTTGACCGACAACACCACCTATATCTATGCTGAAAATGGCCAGCGGGCCAGTAGTCTGCATGCTGAGTACGCCGAGCACCACGATAACGGCAGTGGCACCCATTTTACCCGCCCTGAGCTCACCCATCAGGAAAGTGCGGATACCCACTACACGGCAACAGCCGAGCAGGGCTTTATCAATGATATGAAAGATAGTGTCGAGCTTAGTGATGATGTCGTCGTCAAAAGATATATGCATGATCGCTTGGTTGATCAGCTCACCACAAACAGCCTGATCTATCACCCACAAACAAGCAACATGATTACCCACGACCCGCTTATATTTACCAGTCAGGATAGCCGTACAACCGCGACGGGCGCGCTGTGGCAGCTCAATAAAAATTCGCTTATACTGAAACAAAATATAAGGACGCATTATGAAACGACCTCTTCTCAGCCTTAGCCGGCCAATCATTCTCTGCTTGAGCGCACAACTGGCCAACGCACAGGCGAGTGATCTGCCTGTCGACTTGATTGCCGACCAAGGCGAGTATGATGGCGCAACTGGCGTTGCCACTTATACCGGTAACGTCGTCATTACTCAAGGCGACATGAAGCTCACTGGGGATAAGGTCGTCATCCATACCAAGGAAGGTAAAATTACCAGCGTTGAATCATGGGGAAGCCTAGCTACTTTCCACTACGTCCCTGCCAATGAACCAGCTGTGGACGGTCGCGGTAAATACATGAAATACAACGTACCAGCCGGCGTCGTTGACATTGAAGGTGATGCCTACGTCAAGCAAGCTCAAAATGACACCCATGGCGACACACTTTCTTATAACCTCAATAACGAAACGGTCACCGGCAAACGCGTCAAAATGTCATTTTTACCTGCAAGCTCATGACCACACTAACCGCCGAAGGGCTGATCAAGCGCTATAAATCGCGCACTGTTGTCAACGAAGCATCGCTAAGCGTCGATGCTGCGCAAGTCGTCGGCCTACTCGGACCAAATGGTGCCGGCAAAACGACAACCTTCTACATGATGATCGGCCTGATTAAACCTGATGCGGGGCAAATCACCCTCGACAACAAGGAAATCACCACACTACCTATTCACCAACGTGCACGCCTTGGCCTATCTTACCTACCACAAGAAGCTTCCGTATTTCGCAAACTCAGCGTGCGCGACAATATCCTTGCCATTCTTGAACTGACAGGCAAGCGCAGCAAAAAAGAACGCCTCGAACGCACTGACCAGCTACTCAGCGAACTGAGCATCACACATCTTGCCGATACCCTTGGCATCAGCCTATCGGGTGGCGAACGACGCCGCACAGAAATAGCACGTGCACTTGCCTGTGACCCCCGCTTTATTTTGCTCGACGAACCCTTTGCTGGTGTCGATCCGATTGCCGTCGCAGATATCCGTAACATCATCACCCACCTCACCGACCGCAATATAGGCGTACTGATCACCGACCACAACGTCCGTGAAACCCTGAAAAGTTGCGACCATGCCTATATTCTCAGTGAAGGCCGCGTCATCGCCGCCGGTAGTCCGACCGATATCGTCAATAATGACGAAGCACGGCGTGTCTATCTCGGTGAAGACTTCACCATTCACTAGCGGAAATCCAGGCGTATGCCGAGGCAAATTTTACAGCTCAAACAAAGCCAGCAGCTGACGCTCACCCCGCAGCTGCAGCAAGCAATTACTTTGCTCAATATGAATCAGCTGGATTTGGCACTGGAAGTACGCCAAATGCTCAGCCAAAACTTTATGCTTAGTAGTGAAAGTGAGTTTGATAGTGAAACCACTACAGAGCATAACGACAGTGAAGAATACGAGCTCGACTACGACGACAGCGAACTGTGGGCGGATTGCAACCACGACTGGCCAACAAGCAGCAATAACAACAGCGAATATACAGCACCCGAAACCTACACAGCCAATAGCGTCGAGCTACACACCTTTATCGCCGAGCAAATCCTGCTCATGCCACTTGATGAAACCACCATGAGTGCTGCGCTCGCGCTTGCCTACTTACTCGATGAGCGCGGCTACCTCACGCTTGACGAAGCCAGTGCTAAAAGTGACTACAATATAGATAAAAATACTTATCAAGCAGCCGTTACAGCACTACAACAGTGCCAGCCAAGCGGCATTGGCGCCCGCGACCTCGAAGAAGCACTCAATCTGCAAATCGCAGCCCTTCCAGCCGATACCAACTATCTCTCGACCCTGAAGCGCATCATGCGTCGCCATTTTGCGTTTCTCAGCAAAGACAGTGAACGCGTGCAAAAGCAGCTTGACCTGTGCGATGAAGAATTCCAAGGTGCACTCGCATTACTGCGCTCATTACACCCATATCCGGCTGATAACTACGAAGCGCCCATCCGTGAATACATCGAGCCGGAAGTCATCGTGCACGAACGTGGAGGCATCAGCTATATCGCCCGGTTCGACACCCACCTGCCTGCACTTTCAATCAACAGCGCCTATGCAGCCGTCCAACCCAATAACGAACAGGAAAAAACCCTTCTTCGCGCGCAACTCAGCGAAGCAAAATGGTTCATTGGTGCGCTGGAGAAACGCGAAGATACTATCCGCCGTGTCGCCAGTATTATCGTCGCCACCCAGCAAGATTTTTTCCAGCAAGGCGATATCGCCATGCGCCCACTGACACGTGCGCAAGTCGCAGAAATGCTCGATGTCCACGAATCTACCGTCGCCCGCGCCGTCAATGGTAAATACCTGCAATGCAAGCGCGGCGTATACGAGCTGCGCGAATTTTTCTCGCACGCCGTCAGCAGCAGCGAAGACGGTGAAGAAGCTTCTGTCAAAGCCATCAAAGCCATCATCAGTGGCCTCATCGAAAGTGAAAATAAAAAGAAACCACTCAGCGACCAGAAAATCTGCGACATGCTCGCCGAAGAAGGCCATCAGCTCGCACGCCGAACCGTCGCAAAGTACCGCGAATCACTAGGTATTCCAGCCGCACCAGGCCGCCGCGAGCGGTAAGAGGCCACTTGTTTTGTTTTCACTACATCGCCATATTAAACAAACACACTTAAACATATCAGCTGCTATTCATGTCAGATAATCGCAAACACCTACCCTACAATCTTCATCAACACCTTTCCGGCAAACACGTCCACCTGATTGTCGCGCCCGACACGCGTTGGGCAGAATATTACTACCGCAATTTGCAGTTCTGGCTCGACCAACCCGATGACCTCTACTGGTTCTCTGACTGGGAAACCCTGCCCTACGACCAATACACCCCGCACCCCGACTTAATCTCCGAGCGCCTGCGCGTCCTAGCCGAACTGCCGACGCGCAAGCACGCGGTCGTCGTCACCGCAGCCAGTACCCTGCGCCAGCGCCTCTGCCCGCAAACCCACCTCGACACCTTCGGTATTCACCTCAAAGTCGGTGACCAGCTCGACCGCGATGCATTCATCATGCGCCTCGTACAAGCGGGCTACCAAAAAACCACCCTGATTGCCGACAAAGGCGAATATGCTGCGCGTGGCAGCCTAGTCGATTTATTCCCAATGGGTGCGAAAGCGCCGATCCGCCTCGAATGGTTCGACAACGAAATCGACACCATCCGTACCTTTGACCTCGAAACCCAGACCACGCTGAGCAAACTAAATCACATCAGTATATTACCCAGCCGTGAACTCGACCTCTCTGACACAGGTCGCGTCTGCTTCCGCCAAAATGCACGGCAAGTTATCGGTGAACACATCGTCAATCACGGTATCTATAAGCAAATCAGCGACGGCCGCACCCCGCAAGGCCTCGAATACTATCTGCCACTGTTTTTTGACGACACCGCCACCCTGTTTGACTACCTGCCCAAACACACCCGCCTGATTCTCGGTGATGGTGTCAGTGAAGCCCTGAGCAAACACGCTGCTTATTGCCACAAGCGCTTCGAGCGTACCAATCCGCTCCGTGAACGCAGTCTGTTGCCACCGGAAAAACTGTGGCTTGATCCTGAAACCGTACAAAGGCAACTCGCCAAACTCGAAGCGCACACCTATCCGAAAAATGCGGTCAGTATCGACTTCAGCGGCAACCGCCAGCAGCGCGAGCAGCAATGGCAAGCGCACATCGCGCAACATCCCGACAGCAATCTACACTTGCCCAGCAACGGTAGCCGTGAATACTGGTACGAAAAGCTATTCAAAGCCCATTCCGATCTACAACTGCCCGAACACTGGCAAGCAAATAAAGGCTTGAATCTGTTCATCTCACCGGTGCATTACAGCTTCCGCGACGGCGACACCCTGCACCTCAGTGAAGCCGACCTGCACGCCATCCCCGTCGCACCCAACTACCGGCAAAAAGCGCAACAAGACCCGGCGAGTATCATCCAATCGCTGCAAGACCTCACCATCGGCGCACCAGTCGTGCATACCAACTACGGTGTCGGGCGCTATCGCGGCCTCGAAAGCCTTGAGCCGGGCGGAGAAGAATTGATGACTATCGAGTACGCCAAAGGCAGCAAGCTGTTTGTGCCCGTCACCGACCTCGATCTCATTACCCGCTACAGCGGCACAGACCCCGACAACGCCCCACTGCACGACATCGGCGGCAAACAGTGGCAAAGCAGCAAAAAGAAAATCAGCCAAAAAGTACGCGATACCGCCAGCGAACTGCTCGCCATCTACGCGCAGCGCGAAGCAACCCAAGGCACACCGTTGACCATCGACCACAACGCGATGCAAACCTTTGCCGACGACTTCCGCTTTGATGAAACCCCTGACCAGCAACACGCCATCGACGCTGTCCTTGCCGACCTCGAACGCGCACGGCCAATGGATCGCATCGTCTGCGGTGACGTTGGCTTTGGCAAAACCGAAGTCGCCCTGCGCGCCGCCTACGCCACTGTACTTGGCGGCCAGCAAGTCGCGCTGATCGCACCGACCACCCTGCTCGCCAACCAGCATTATCTAAACTTCCTCGACCGCTGCGCCGACTATCCGGTCATCATCGACGCTGTCTCGCGCTTCAACAGCGCCGCCGAACAAAAAGCCAGCCTCGAACGCCTCGCAGCAGGCAAAACCGACATCATCATCGGCACCCATCGCCTGCTGCAAAAAGACGTCGCATTTAACAACCTCGGCCTCGTCATCATCGACGAAGAGCAGCGCTTTGGCGTACGCCACAAGGAAAAGCTCAAAAGCCTGCGCGCCAACGTCAACCTGCTTACCCTCACCGCTACGCCTATCCCGCGCACACTCAACCTTGCCCTATCCGGCCTGCGCGACCTCTCGATCATCGCCACCCCGCCCGCCGGACGCCAATCGGTGCAAACCATCGTCAGCGACTACGACGCAGCGGTGATCGAAGAAGCCTGCGAACGCGAAATGCGCCGTGGCGGACAAATATTCTTCCTGCACAACGACATCGCCAGCATCGAACGCCTCGCGCGCAACCTGCAAGAACTCTTGCCCGAAGCGCGCATCGGCATGGCGCACGGACAAATGCGCGAAAGCGAACTCGAGCACATCATGCAGGATTTCTACAATCGCCACTACGACATCCTCATCGCTACCACCATCATCGAATCCGGCATCGACATCCCCAACGCCAACACCATCATCATCAACCGTGCCGACAAACTCGGCCTCGCGCAACTGCACCAATTGCGCGGTCGTGTCGGGCGCAGTCACCACCAAGCCTATGCGTATCTGTTCACGCCGAGCTGGAGTACGCTGACCAAAGACGCACAGCGCCGCCTCGAAGCCTTCACCACGCTGGACAGCCTCGGTGCCGGCTTCCTGCTCGCTAGTCAGGACCTCGAAATTCGCGGTGCTGGTGAGCTGCTCGGCGACGAACAAAGCGGACAAATCCAGCAAATCGGCATGAGTTACTACCTCGACCTGCTCGAACGCAGCGTTAGCGCACTCAAAGCCGGTGAAACCTTCGATCCCGACAACGAAGCGCACAACCGCATCGACATCGAACTGCACGAAAGCGCGCTGCTGCCCGATAACTACGTTTATGACCCGCAAATCCGTCTCGTCTTTTATCAGCGCCTCAGCCAATGCCAGAACCACGACGCCATCGATGAACTCACCGTCGAACTGGTCGACCGCTTCGGCAAACTGCCACAAGCAGCGAAAAACCTCATCACCCGCGCCCACCTCAAACTGCGCGCGGACAAACTCGGCATCAGCGCCATCGACATCGGTGAAGAAAGTATCAAGCTCACCTTCACCCCGACCCCGAACATCAACAGCGAGTCATTATTCAGCCTGATGCAGCAAGACCCTGCCACTTACCGCATGAACGGCCCCACTGCACTCACCATCCGCACAGGCAACAATGGCGAAATTCGTGACGGACACATCAGCGAGCAATTTACACAACTTGAGCAGTTCCTCGACCACATCGAGCCAGCTCAATGAACCCATTACCGACTTTTGCAGCCAATATACCGACCATATTGCTTGGCAAGATAAATACATATATGGCAGGGCATCCGAAAAATATCGCGGCCGATAAAAAATAAGGTATTGTCTTTTATATTTTTGTTATTCCTGTACATTTTGGGAAGTTAGCCATAAGTGGGGAGAGGCATGGTGGATATAAAAAATATTACTGCATCCGACATGGATGCTTATATCGGTGATCTAAGTACATTGCTTATTGATTGCGTTGATCGCGGTGCATCGCTTGGTTTTTTACCTCCACTCAAAGAAAGTGAAGCGGCGCAATACTGGCAAATGACAAAAGAAAGCATCAAAGAAGGGAATACATTTTTACATCTTGCTTTTATCGATGGCAATTTGGCGGGCTGTGTATTGTTGCGCTGCTGCGGGAAGTCAAACGGGTTGCACCGCGCGGAAATAGAAAAACTAATGGTATCGCCCGCTGCACGGCGATGCGGCATTGCTTTGAACTTACTGGAAACAGTCGAGTCTTTTGCCCTGACCCTCAACTTGAAACTCTTGGTACTGGATACCAGAGAAGGTGATGTTTCCGAGCAGCTATATCAAAAGCATGGCTTCATAAAAGCAGGCGTCATTCCAAAGTTTGCCTTAAGCGCATCAGGCGACCTCGCAGGAACAAGCATTTACTACAAACTCATTGGTTCTTGAAAAGTTCCTGAGTAACTACCTGGATAACTAACCGACCAGCCTTCTATATCGAAATAGTTCGAAGAGACGGCTATTTTATCGCTTAAGCGATCACTCCTTCTGACGGCCATATTGATCATCTCTACCCCGCCATCAGGCATAAACATTCGGGCATTTGCACCGCTTCAATCAATATTGTCCAAGCCTTACCTTCATTAACAACATTCAGCATTTCCTTTGATTACTACATGATACGGCAAAGCAATTTCGCAATAAAAGCCATCAAAGCATAGGCATAATCATACATTTCCGTTATATTGCGCATCCCGATCAAAGCAGTGCACCGGATAACCTAATGGCTACTTTACGCAACAAAGTTTACCAACAGCTTGAAAGTGAAAACCATACAAAACCAACCCCACTGGATTGGTTTCTAATCACGCTGATTGTGCTCAACGTAATTGCGGTGATCATTGAGTCAAATCGTAATATTTACCTCGCTTATCGCTATTACTTCGACGGCTTCGAGACTTTTTCATTAATCGTATTCAGCATTGAATACCTTGCGCGTATTTGGTCGATCCCAGAAAAATATCCATATTACAAACCATGGAAAGCGCGTAGTAAGTGGTTTATCTCGCTAGACTCGATTATCGACTTACTCGCCATTTTGCCCGCAATGCTGTATTTCTTCTTCCCGTTTGACTTGCGCTTCCTGCGCTTGCTACGGCTTTTGCGTCTGCTCAAATTGGCGCGCTATTTTGCAGCACTGCGTATTTTGCTCGGCGTTCTGCGTCGTGAAAAAAATGCTTTCAAAGCCGTATTGTTGATTTTGATCGTCGTCATTATTATCTCGGCAAGCAGCATGTACGTTGCCGAACACCGTGCACAGCCTGACGTATTCGGCACGATCTATGAGTCGATGTGGTGGGCGGTGGTCTCTCTCACCACAGTCGGGTATGGGGATGTAGTGCCCGTCACGGCTGCGGGGAAAGTCATCGGTGCAATTATTACGATTCTGGGCATCGGCATGGCCGCACTACCCGCCGGCATCCTCGCTTCCGGTCTTGCTGATGAGCTGCGTAGTCGACGCCAAAAAATCGAGCAAACTTTCCGTAAAATGCTGCTCGATGGTGAAATAGACCTCAATGAGAACTCACAGTTTCGCCGCCTACGCAAAGAATTGGGTATTTCCAGCGAACACGCAGCCGAAATCAAAGAAGAGGTTTTGCGCGAACTGCAACTCGAAAAAGAAGAGGAAGCACGCGAGGAAACGGCGCAGCGTACACCCGTATCTTATAATTATTGCCCAAATTGCGGGCAGCAACTAGAAATCAGCATTGAAGAAAAAGAGCCCCCAACTGATCAGTATTAATTGAATACCGTATTTGCATGATCCATATATTTTTACCCATACATAATTAGGAGACTTAATGAGCCATCCTCAACCTGTTCAACAGCAAAAAACATTTATGGGGCACCCACGTGCGCTTGGCACACTATTTAGCCTCGAAATGTGGGAGCGCTTTTCCTACTACGGCATGCAGGCCATTCTTGCTTATTACATGTACTACAGCGCAACCCAAGGCGGCCTGGGTATGGATCGCAGCGTTGCAGTCAGCCTTGTTGGTGCTTATGGTGGTAGCGTCTATTTATGCACCATTCTTGGCGCATGGCTTGCTGACCGGGTTCTCGGTAGCGAACGTGTGCTGTTTTATTCAGCAACCATGATCATGGCCGGCCATATTGCATTAGCCATCCTCAATGGTGGGCTTGGCTTGACTATAGGTCTGATACTAGTCGCAGTCGGCTCAGGCGGGCTGAAAGCCAACGCCTCTTCAATCGTCGGTACGCTCTACGCTGAGGGAGATCCAAAACGCGATGCAGGATTTTCCATTTTCTATATGTCGATCAATATCGGTGCATTGGCTGGTCCACTGCTCACTGGCTTACTACAAACCCGAATGGGCTTTCACTACGGCTTTGGCGCGGCTGCAGTTGGTATGGCATTAGGCCTCGGTATCTATTTCATTGGCCGCAAAAACATCCCAGCCGAAGCGAACGAAGTTGCCGATCCACTGCATGGCAAAGTTCTAATCCATTACGCAATTGGTTTCTTGGCCTGCATTGCCATAGTTGCAGCATTATTCATTGGTGGCATCATCACCCCGGCAAACCTTGCAGACAGTATTTCCTATGCCGTAATAGCGGCCATTATTATCTATTTCATTGTTATTTTGCGCTCAAAAGAAGTCAGTAGCACAGAGCGCAGCCGAGTCTATGCATTTATACCACTGTTTATCGCATCCGTTGCATTCTGGGCGCTGTTCCAGCAGCAGTTTACCTTCATCGCGGTTTATGCGGATGAAAAACTCAATCGCAGCTTGCTTGGCTGGGAAATGCCTGCTTCATGGGCACAATCCATCAACCCGGTTTTCATCATCCTATTTGCCGGTCTTTTTGCCGCAATGTGGACGAAAATGGGCAAAAAGCAGCCATCAACACCAGTCAAATTTTCCTTGGCTTTGATGCTAATTGGCCTCGCTTTTCTCGCATTTATTCCGCTTAATACGCTAGAGAAAACCCCGTTATTGGCTTTTATCGGGATTATTTTGCTGTTTACCTGGGCTGAGCTACTGATCAGCCCAATCGGGTTATCCGTAACCACCAAGCTCGCACCAAAAGCATTTCGTACACAAATGCTGGCGCTTTTCTTCCTATCACTCTCTCTCGGTACGATTTTTGCCGGGATATTCGCCGGCTACTATCAGCCCGGCAATGAAGTGCGCTACTTTGTCAGCCTCGGTGCAAGCTGTATCGTACTCGGTATTATCTTGCTGCTTTGCACACCATGGATCAAGCGCATGATGCAAGGCGTGCAATAAAACCTTGCTCTATGCCGAAAAATGGCCACAGCATAACCATTTTCCGGCTATATCACCCAGCAAAACCCCCACAAATATTGCTATTTGTGGGGTTTTTATTTCACGCTCAACTTATGAGAGCTGGCGAATAATACTGTAATGATCTTCAAAGCAAAATTGCGGATCAAGTTCACCTAATGCGATCCATTTAGCATCTGCAGCATCATCAGCCGCATGAACATCGGGCAGCGTTTCACGCCCAAGCACAATACGGTGGACATGGGTAATGGTGCGCCCTCGCGCACTGCGATCAGGCTTAGCGAAGACTTCAACCAAGTCGATCTCTCCTTCTGCACAAGACAACCCCGTCTCCTCACGCAACTCTCGCAATGCAGCTACAGCAAGCGTCTCATCTTGTTCAATAAAGCCACCGGGCAATGCCCACAGCCCGGCACCTAACGGACCTTTACGCTGCACCAACAAAACGTGCCCAGCGCACAAAACACAAGCATCAACCGTAACGAAGACCGGAGGATACGGAGCGACTGACCACTGTGCTTTCCAAGCCTGCAAATGCTCATATTCCTGCCGCAAACGACAATATTCATCTGAAAAACGAAAATCACGTAGTGCAGCTGCTACATTCTCATGCAAATCCGGGTAATCAAAGCGCTCACCTTCCGGCAAGCTAAAATAGGCGTTACGTACGTCAGTGGCACTGATGTGATCAATATTATCAACCGGCACCATGCCCCAGTTCGGAAACAGCTCAAGATAATAAGACGAGCTATCTTTCATGTGCCCAATCAACCCCACTTTGGCATCACTGCCCGTGATTTCGGCAACCGTCTCGACAGCATTGCGCTGCCACGCGTCGTCGTCATAAGGATAATCTTCAATACCGCGCACGATAATGCGCGCATTGGTTTGTGCATCATAGATGCTGCGGATCATCGCTTCACGCTCAGCAACCGTCCACGGATTCGATACTGTACGCGGGCTATTGGCTGAACCGAGCAGCAAAATGACACGATCAGCACGTGCCAATGCCTGCTCGACCACACCTTGATGTGCACGGTGAAATGGCTGAAAGCGGCCAATAAAGACCAAGTAGTCGTAGGGTTTATCGCTCATGGATCAATCATTCACATAGCGCTGGCGAGTATTGAATGCCAACGACAATGTACCTTTGTCGATGTAGGAAAGCTCACCACCCATCGGAACACCACTGGCGAGCCGGGTAGCGGGAACATTGTGCTTAGCCGCAAGTTCGGCCAAGAAGTAAGCAGTTGTCTCACCTTCCATGGTGCTGTTGGTCGCAAGCACCAATTCAGTGATCTCACCTTCGCCCAAGCGGCGATCAAGAATATCCATACCCAGCGCTTCAGGGCCAATACCATCTAGTGGTGCAATGTGCCCCATCAACACAAAATACAAACCACGATAATCTGTTGATTGCTCTATCGCTAATACATCATCTGGCGCTTCTACGACACATAACACACCCTGATCACGACGTGGGTTAGCGCAAATCAGACACACTTCTGCATCACTCAGATTACGGCAGTGCTTACAGCGCGTTGCTGTCTCCAGTGCATGACTGATCGCTTTTGCCAATGTCTGTGCTTTATCTTGTTTCTTAAGCAATAGCTGTAAGGCCATACGCTGTGCGGTTTTAGCACCTACACCCGGCAAGCAGGTCAGCGCCTCAACCAAATGATCAAAGGAAGCGGAAAAACTCATGCTAATCCTGCTTAAAATGGCATTTTAAAGCCAGGTGGTAAATTCAGGCCTTCGGTCAAACCAGCCATTTCACGCTGAGTCATTTCTTGAGCTTTTTTCGCAGCATCACTGATTGCAGCTGCGATCAGTGCTTCAACCATATCTTTATCTTCAGTCATCAACTCATCACTAAGCGCCACGCGTTCACAGCCGAAATGACCATTCATGGTCACCACAACCGCACCAGCACCAGACTGCCCCTCAACGGTCTTGTTACCCAGCTCTTCCTGCATACGCTGCATGTTTTCCTGCATTTCCTGGGCTTTTTTCATCATACTGCCCAATCCACCTTTCAGCATATTTAGCTCCTGTTATATTTTGGTTTAAGGGAAACGATACTGCCCGGAACAATCACAGCCCCCAGGCGCCTCTGTAAATCTTTAACGACGGGATGAGCGTGCATAGCTGCTTCTGCGCGGTTGCGCTCATCTATAATCGCTTGCTCTTGTAATATGGCCGGCGTTTCGTGCGCTGCATCCGCCACACAAACCACCTCACATTTAGCCTGTGTATAAGCTGTTAATGACTCTGACAGCAACGCAATAGTCTCATCTTCACCGGCAAGCATCATCGCACCATCAGCCAAACCAAGGGTTAACTGCGGTGGATGCCAACCAAGCACCACGCTATGCTCTGCAATGACGCCGGCTGCACCTGGCAAATCCAATATTGTCGTCAGCTGTGCCCAAGCATAAGGATCTTTCGCACAGTCATCCAGCCCGATACTTACTTCCTCAATGCGCTGATTATTGCTATTCGCTTCAGGTTCTGCGTCACTGAGTACAGCGTGATCTCTCTCACTCTTTACTGACGAATATTCTGTTGGTTCTTCTTGAGCTTGCACCTGCTCAGGTACTGGCTCAATATTCTCATCAGGCGAAGCATTTTCTACTTTTGCTGAAGCCATTTCTTCTGGCGCTACGTTCTCGTCATTGGGCACAAAATTACTCACCGCAGAACGATCAGCATCTTGCTGCTTGGTAAGATTCGTTGTGACCACTGGCGACTTGGTTTCCATCGCGTTGTCACTATCTATTGCTTTGACAGGCTCGCTATCAGCCTCATTTTCTTCGCCATGATCAAAGCTTGTAGATGGCTCAGGCTCATGGGACACCTCAGTATCGCCATAATTTGGCGCACTAACCCACGGAGGTGGCAATTCATCATCTGAAATTGGCGGTGCTGCGGCTTGTACTTGATTAACCTCATTGCCACTCTGCACAGCGTTGTGCACTACCGGTTGTAATTCATCTGTTTTTTTTTCTGCCGAGCTTGCTTCGTCGCTATCTTTTTCTTTAAGCATCGCCTCAAGATCATCAAGCGTCTCTACCTGCTTGCCCGGTGAAGCAGGTGCAACAGGAGGAATCTCACGCAACGTTGCCGGATCAGCTGTCGGTAAAAGTGGGCGCAAAGCAATCATGCGCAGTAAGATCATTTCCACAGCCAAGCGTACATCAGGCTGGTAAGCAAGGCTTTGCCAGCCATCAGTTGCAATCTGATACCACAGCTGCACCAGCTCCACGGGCAGCCGCTCTGCTAGTAGTTTGATCTCATCATCAATTTCTCCACTAAAACGTTCCGCATCGAGCTGCGCGATCGTCACTTCCTGCAGCTGATAAAGCAAGCGCTTGAGTAAATCTTGATAGTCAGGAGCAAACTCATCAAGCGTATGCAGTACGCCACGTAAAGCTGGTGCGTCTGCATCAGCCAAAGTACCCATGATGGCTCGAAGTTGCTGTGCAGGTACTGCACCAAGCAATTGTGCGACGTCTTTACTGCTGATAGCTCCTCGCCCATATGCAATGGCTTGGTCGAGCAAGCTCAAACTATCACGCATACTGCCTGAGCCAGCCTCTGCAAGCAGTTTTAATCCGTCTTGCTCATACTCAATATTGTCGTGGTCAAGAATTGCCTGCAAATGCGCAACGATCTGCGCACTGGTCATGTTTTTTAAATGAAATTGTAAGCAACGAGACAGCACCGTAGCAGGCATTTTTTGCGGATCTGTCGTCGCGAGAATAAATTTGACGTGTTTAGGTGGCTCTTCCAGCGTTTTAAGCAGTGCATTAAAGCTGCTGCGTGAAAACATGTGCACTTCATCAATCAGATAAACTTTATAGCGCCCTTTAACCGGTGCATAAGGGACGTTATCAAGCAGCTCACGAGTATCATCAACGCCGGTTCTCGACGCTGCATCCACCTCAATTAAATCGGGAAAGCGGCCTTGATCAATCTCACGACAATGTTCGCACTCACCGCAAGGCTCAGCACTGACGCCATTAGTCAAGCAATTTAGGGATTTAGCAAAAATGCGTGCAATAGTTGTTTTGCCGACACCTCGGGTACCGGTAAACAGATATGCGTGGTGGATACGGTCGTGATCAAGTGCATAGGTCAATGCCTGCGTAACATGCTGCTGACCAACCAGTTCATGAAAATTTTTCGGCCGCCACTTGCGTGCTAATACTTGATACATACTCTCAACTTGGGTTTGGCAGCCTTTGCTGATTCGCAGCAGCTAACTTGGTTTCGCTCAACGAACTTGAACAAACACGCGCTGCATGGCTGGTAGATGACTATCCACTATTGGGACAAATTCTATCCTGAAAAGAGAGGCCTGCACCAGCATTCTTCGGCGCCCAGTTAAACCGCTACCGTTGCTTCCTTCCGGACCTGGCGGGGTTCGCGGCGCACCGTCGCGAAGCGCCAATGCAGACCAGAGGCGAATTATAGAGCAATTCACGATAGTGTCAAATGGGTTGTGCCTTTGCCGTAGCCACAAGATAACTTTCTATTGCCAATTAACCCTTTGCATTACCTTTCAGTTAAGAATAACGCCGAAGTATATGGGGAGTCTGTAACTTTTAGGATCTCTTTGTTTCCTGTATGCTTTTGCCCCCAATTTGCTGGCTGAATATACTTTTCCAGTAGCATAAATTGGTTGTACAAACTTTGACAAAAAACAGTCAACAAATACAGTACAAACCATACATTACATTGATATTTAGGAGAAAACATGGATCTTTTACGTATTATTATCGCTATTTTTATTCCACCATTGGGCGTTTTCTTGCAAGTCGGCCTTGGCAAGGACTTTTGGATTAACCTCCTACTGACGCTGCTCGGCTATATTCCTGGGATCGTCCATGCAGTTTACATCATCGCCAAACGCTAATAAGTTTGCGCGAAGCAGTAAAAAGACCGGCTCATTGCCGGTCTTTTTCATTTGGGATAACAAATAAACCACGTAATTAGTCACATAAGAAACTGAGTACTAACCCTGACTTACTCATAACCACGGTACACTGCTTACCATTTCCACTAGGATGATAAGACTCACACCAGCTTGACTCAATCGGCTGCCCAGCTACAGTACACGTCGTTGGGCTGCTAAATTGCAATATCCCTTTTAATTCGCTGAATCCTTTTCCTGTAGGTACTGCGCCTTGCACTGATGTAGCACGAACCATATCCTGGCTAAGCTCAACAGGCTGGTCATTCTTCGCTGCGCGAAGTGCCTTCTGTGCTTCCCTACGCGCCTGCTCTGCAGCTTTTGCAGATGCTGCAGCTTCACGTGCAGCTTGCTCTTCCGCAGCTTTAGCAGCCAAGGCTGCTTGGCGTGCTTGTTCCTCTCTGGCCTTTTGCTCAGCTGCGGCACGCTCAGCAGCTGCTTTTTCTTGTGCAATCCTCGCTTGCTCCGCTGCTGCTTTAGCTCGTTCGGCTTCGGCTTTGGCCTGTGCCTCAACTAATGCTTGCTGACGTGCAGCTTGAGCTTGTTGTTGCTGACGCGCTTCCTCAGCCGCACGCTGTGCACTTTCTTGCTGCGCACGTGCCTGTGCTTCTGCTGCTTGCTGAGCCTGCACTTGTTGCTGCTTCAAGGCCAGTGCCTGAGCGCGTTGTTCTGCAGCCAGGCGTTCTTCTGCCTGATTCTTTTCTGCAGCAATGTCGAGCAGTTTCAATCTTCTTTCTTCAGCTTCACGCTGTTGCTCCGCTGCAATCGCAGCAGCTTCTGCTGCACGACGCTCAGCTTCCGCTCTACGCTGCGCCTCTTCGCGTGCTCGCGCAATTTCCTTACGTCGCGCAGCTTCTTGTGCAGCGCGGCGTGCAGCACGCTCCGCATCGCGTTTGGCTAATTCTTTTTTGTTCTTTTCATGCTCCATCATCATCAACTGATAAAGCAGCTGACCATCAATTTGGCGATAATCGGCAACAGGTAACTGCCGCTCTTGACGGAATGCCTGCAAAGCAGTGATGGTATTTGGCCCGATAATGCCATCTGCCCCACCTGCATCAAATCCAAGATCCGTCAATTCCTGCTGCGTTTTCTTGATCACACGGCGATAGAAATCGGCCAACCAATCGTTATGCAATTTTCCATCTTCACTAAAACCATATTTTTTTTGATAGCGCTGTATGGCGGCCAGGCTGCGATCACCCAAATCACCATCAATAATACCTGCATCAAAATTTAAAAAACGCAATCCAGTCTGGATTAGCTTACCCATCGCCGGGCTGTAGCTGCCTTCGTTGTAACGATTTTCCTTACTGAGCGCATTGGCTATATTCGTGCTGCCGGCAAGCCTTGCACGATCATATAAAGTAAAGCCCCGTGGATCAGCAACGCTATCTCCACAAGCTTGGCTAAAGCGATCAAGGTTACTCGCTTCATCCACACGCAGTAATTCGCTCATCGCCTGCTCATCACACTTTTGTTGGCTATTTTGTGCGACAGCTGCACCAGTACATATATGTAGTACAAAAAGTGTTGAAAGACTTAGTGGCGAGAATTTAAATGACATGTGGTTTCCTCTTTATTTAATCCATTTTTCAAGATGCGTAGACAGTGTTTTACGCAATAAAAATGCCTGCAAGGCTAAAATCAAGGTGGCATTTTTAATCTCACCATTCAGCAGCCAACTCAAAGCTGTGTCATAGGGAACACGATGAACAAGAATATCCTCGCCTTCCTCTAGCAGACCTGTATAACGTGCCGCGGCATCAGTATCAACTCGGGCAAAATAAAAGTGAGTCTGGCCCGCACTACCTCCGGGGCTACCAAAATAGGTTTCCACATACTCCAATGCCTCAGCACGCAAGCCAACTTCTTCTTCTAATTCACGCTGAATACATTCATCCGGTGTTTCCCCTGGCTTATCCATAAAGCCGGCTACAGCCTCAAGCTGCCATGGATGATGCCCTGCAACCATCGCACCAATGCGAAACTGCTCTATCAACAAGAATTCTTCTTTTACCGGATCATAGGGTAGCGCCACCACAACAAACCCACTGGTCGCCGAGCACTCACGCATAACCGGACCACTGCACCCACCACGAAACAGTTCAAAATCCACCTCATAGCGGCGCAGTTTGAAAAAGCCGCGGTAGACATCCTCTTCTTTAAGCACCTTGAACTGATATTGCATCGTCATTCCTCAGCGTGGCACTGTACCGATAAAACCATATGGATTAACCGGTTTACCCTGTTTTCTCGTTTCAAAATGCAGTGACGGCGTATTTTGTGGGCTAATCCCCATTGTGGCAATCTGTTGGCCTTTTTGTACTTTCTGGTGCTCATTAACCATCGCTTGCTGTAAATAGCCATAAGCTGAAAGTGTGTTATTACCATGATTAATAATAACCATGCGACCAAAGCCGGAAAGCCCTGTACCACTATAAGCAACTGTACCACTACTCGCAGCATAAATAGGCTGCCCCATACTGCCGCTAATTTTCATGCCCTGATGGCCTGGCTTATTTGCATCAAATTCACGAGATACTTGACCACGAACAGGCCACTGCCAATCTGACAAACCAGCTTTAGTGACTTTTGGCGCTACTACGCGCTTACGTGCAACGCCAGTTGGCGGCTCCAAGCGCAGCTTACTTCCCGCCAAAATCCGGTTCGGATTATCAATCCCATTCCAGCGCGCCAATTCCTGCAAATCAAGACCGTGCCGCCAAGCTATACCAAACAAAGTATCACCACGCTTGATGGTATAGCTTCCTTTTGCTGCCAGAGCACCTCGCTCACCATGCAATTGGTAGGCTTTTGATCCCCCTGAAGAGCAGGCAAAACTAAACAGCGCCAATGTGGCTATAGCAGCATGATACAGAGTTGTGCTTTGCTTGCGGGTATGCTTTTTTATTGCCATATGGCTCATATATCCTCCAACCATCCACGAACATCATCTAACTGACGATGGCGGGTTAAATCAAATTGTAACGGTGTAATCGATACGTAACCGTTTGTAACTGCATGAAAATCTGTTTCTTCACCTTCATCATTTACTTCGCCAGGTGGGCCAATCCAATACATTTTACGTCCGCGAGGATCTTTCGTTTCAATTAACGCACCAGCTTTACTACGAGAACCTAAAGTTGTAGTGCGAAAACCTTTGATTTCGGAGTATGGCAAGTCAGGGATATTAACATTGAGCAGTGTATTTGCTGGAAGCGGGTGGGCACGCAAATGGCGGAACAAATCAACGACAACCATAACAGCATCAGCAAAGTGCTCTGGATGATGGGAATCGCAAGAAACAGCAATTGCGGGTAAACCGAGATGCCGCCCTTCAAATGCAGCAGCCACCGTACCAGAGTACATCACATCATCACCAAGATTAGCGCCACGATTGATGCCAGAAATCACCATCTGTGGTTGTTCATCAAAATAACCACTTAGGGCAAGGTTCACACAATCTGATGGCGTCCCATCAACACTGTGAATAACCTCATCATGGCGAGTTACGGTCAGTGGACGACGTAGTGTCAGGGAATGGCTCGCACCACTACAATCGCGATCTGGAGCCATTACCACCAAACGCTCAACCTCTTTTTCCAGCGCCTTGGCCATCAGGCGTAGGCCTTCGGAAAGATAACCATCATCGTTGGACAATAATAAAAACATACCCTTTCTCGCAAAGAAAAACGTTAGCCAGTTTAGCGCAAGCCCACACCAATACACAATGAATATCACATTAGCTTCAAGGGCTTTATTCTAAGCTCACTTTTTCGGCTATTTCATCGAGCGCATATTATAAAGTGTTATATCATAACACTTATGCATAGCCACATATATCCGTATAAAGTAGATGTGCCTATCTTGCTTTACCAAACGGCAACTCAAAGCCACCTAATAGGCAATCTTCATAGCAAAAAGTTCAGAACCAATAAATCAGTAAATAACTATCGACCACTACACAGCCATAATATTCTCTACTGCCCTTGATCTCACTTTATTGCAACCGCTATAGAATTAGTCGATCCAAACAGTTTACGGGCTTGGCACTTTTTATTTAGCTGCGATGTAGATGCAAATGATCAGCCAATTTGCATATCAAGGCACTCAATAAAAGCTTAATCCCTAGTTATATTAAGTAATACAGGCTCAGTGTTTGCTGTCATCCAACGTTAGCACTGATCAGCCTTAATTGAGTTAATCTACAGAAATTAAATAACCAATCAATATTTTCCAAGCAGTTTTTTACACGCAAACTTCCCATATAAAAGTAATGGTTTTCATTAGATGCTATTTACAGTAGGATTAATTTAACGTTTTAAAATTCAAACGAGGTATGACGATGGCGCTGGTACTTCCTTTTTCACAACTCAGCCGACATGATGTAGATTCTGTTGGTGGCAAAAATGCTTCTCTTGGTGAAATGATCAGTCATCTCACTGAACTTGGTGTACAGGTTCCTGATGGATTCGCCACGACAGCGGAAGCATTTTGGGCTTTTTTGGATACCAGCAACTTACGTGAAAAAATTAATGAGCGCCTGAGTGCACTTGACGTAGATAACATTAGCGCTTTGACAGATGCAGGCAAAACCATTCGTAAATGGATTATCGACGCGCCTTTCCCCGAGCAGCTTGAGAAGGAAATTCGCCAGCATCACGCTGACTTTGTCGCAAACTCAGGCAATGGCGTTTCATTTGCCGTTCGCTCTTCAGCAACAGCTGAAGATTTGCCTGATGCGTCCTTTGCCGGACAGCAAGAAACTATGCTCAATGTCAGCGGCATCGATAACATCCTGCAAGCAGTAAAAGAAGTCTTCGCCTCGCTGTACAATGACCGTGCCATTTCTTACCGCGTTCACCAAGGCTTTGCCCACGATGACGTTGCATTATCCGCTGGCATACAGCGCATGGTGCGTTCAGATAAAGCATCTAGCGGCGTCATGTTCACCTTAGATACCGAATCAGGCTTCCGCGATGTCATCCTCATCACAGCCTCATATGGCTTGGGTGAAATGGTCGTTCAAGGTGCAGTGAATCCTGATGAATACTATGTACATAAAGCCACCCTCGAAGCAAACCGCCCAGCCGTCGTACGTCGTTCACTCGGCAGTAAAGCTGAACGCATGGTTTACGCTACTGGCGAAAGTGATAAAACAGTTGCCATCGAGCCAGTTCCCTATCAGGACACTTTGCGCTACGCACTCAATGATGAAGATCTCGAATTTCTCGCCCGTCAAGCTATTATCATCGAAAAACATTATGGTTGCCCCATGGATATTGAGTGGGGCAAAGATGGCCTAGACGGTAAACTTTATATTTTGCAAGCACGCCCTGAAACTGTCAAAAGCCGCGAGAACAGCAATGTTGTCGAGCGCTACCTGCTTAACGAAAGTGGCAATGCACTTTGCAGTGGTCGCGCAATTGGCAGCCGCATTGCCACTGGTACTGTGCGTATTGTCAAAGGCTTGGATGACATGGACAGTGTTAAACCCGGTGATATTCTCGTATCAGACATGACTGACCCCGACTGGGAACCAGTGATGAAGCGTGCGGCTGCTATCGTTACCAATCGTGGTGGGCGTACTTGTCACGCTGCAATCATTGCCCGTGAACTCGGTGTGGCTGCAGTAGTTGGCTGCGGTGATGCTACTAAAACGCTACAAGATGGTGCGCAAGTCACTGTATCTTGTGCTGAAGGTGACACTGGCTACATCTACGAAGGCACGCTAGACTACAGTCATGAGCAGCGCGAGCTCGACAGCTTGCCCGATATCGGCTTCAAAATCATGATGAATGTCGGCAACCCTGATCGTGCCTTCGACTTTGCACAACTACCCAATGCAGGTGTTGGCCTTGCTCGCCTTGAGTTCATCATTAACCGCATGATCGGTATTCACCCGCGCGCCCTACTCGACTTTGACAGCCTTGATAACGACCTCAAAAGTGAAATCAGTGAACTGACTGCAGCCTACCCAGATCCCGTCAGCTTCTACGTCGACCGTATTGCTGAGGGAGTTGCTACCATCGCTTGCGCCTTTGCCGATAAGCCCATCATCGTGCGTATGTCTGACTTTAAGTCCAATGAATACGCCAACCTCATTGGTGGCGAAGCCTACGAACCAGACGAAGAAAATCCAATGCTTGGCTGGCGCGGCGCATCACGCTATACATCGGCTGATTTCCGCGCCTGCTTTGATCTTGAGTGTCAAGCAATGCGAAAAGTACGTGAAGAAATGGGCTTCACCAATGTGCAGCTAATGATTCCTTTTGTCCGCACTCCTGATGAAGCGGCACAAGTCATCGAGATCTTGCGTGACAACGGACTCGAGCGTGGTAAAAATGGACTCAAGCTGATTATGATGTGTGAGCTGCCATCCAATGCTGTACTCGCTGAAGATTTCCTCGAACACTTTGACGGCTTTTCAATCGGTTCCAACGACATGACCCAACTTTCACTTGGGCTTGATCGTGATAGCGGCCTTATCTCACATTTATTCGATGAGCGAAACCCCGCCGTCAAAGCCATGATGTCGATGGCAATTACCGCATGCCGCAAGCACAATAAGTACATCGGTATTTGTGGACAAGGTCCTTCCGACCATCCTGAGCTAGCACATTGGCTTAAAGAGCAAGGCATCAGCACAGTATCACTCAACCCAGATTCTGTTGTACCAACATGGCTATACCTTGCCAGCCAAACAAAATAGACCTAGCTTAATTGTAGTGAGTACTGCAAAGCAGATATGGCAGTCCAAATAAAGCATTAGCTTATTTAGACCACTTTGATTACTGTTTTGCAGGATCTAAAACGCACAAAAAACCCGGCCGAAGCCGGGTTTTTGACGCTATAGCTTATTTACAACAAGCTACGCTTCATATCACTGAGCAATTGACCCAGCAGTACCGTCATGCGTGCTGCAAGAGCCCCGTCAATGACGCGGTGGTCGTAAGACAAAGACATCGGCAACATCAGGCGTGGCTCAAATTCTTTACCATTCCAGACTGGCTGCATGCTTGAACGAGATACACCAAGAATAGCAACTTCCGGCGCATTGACGATTGGTGTGAAGTAAGTTCCACCGATACCGCCAAGGCTGGAAATAGTCATAGACGCGCCCTGCATGTCAGATGGACTAAGCTTACCATCACGCGCCTTTTTACTCATTGCCATCAAATCTTCTGACAACTCGTAAATGCCTTTCTTATCCACATCACGGATAACTGGTACAACCAAGCCATTTGGCGTATCAACTGCAATACCGATATGGATATATTTCTTCAGGATCAGAGATTTTTTGTCCGGTGACAATGAAGAATTAAAGCGCGGCAGCTCTTGTAATGCTTTAGCCAATGCTTTCATCAAGAATGCCAACATAGTGACACGAACTCCGCGCTTTTCAGCTTCGGCTTTAAGCGACTTGCGGAATGCTTCCAGTTCTGTGATGTCAGCAAGATCATGCTGGGTAACGTGCGGAATATTCAACCAGCAACGCGTCATCGCTTCACCAGTCAGAATATTGATACGCGACAACTTCTGCTCTTCAACTTCACCAAACTTACTGAAATCGACAGCAGGAATTGGTGGAATACCGCTACCTTGGGTGGCAGCGTTGGCACTAGCACCACCGCTTGCCAAGGCTTGCTTGATGAACGCTTTAACGTCATCTTCAAGGATACGGCCTTTACGACCACTACCTTTTACCTTACCAAGATCTGCACCAAGCTCACGCGCGAAACGACGCACTGACGGGCTGGCATGTGCTTTACTAAATGACTCTTCGTCGATCTTTTGGCTTGCAGGTGCTTGCTGTTGCTTAGACTCGGCTGGTTTGCTTTCTGCTTTCGCTTCCTGCTTTTCAGCTGGTTTTTCCGCAACTTTTTCAGCTTTGGCTGCTGGCTGAGCCTGCTTAGCTCCGCCACCAACGCGGATTTCACCAATCACATCACCGGTTGCAACCTTGTCACCAACTTTTACGCTGAGTGAGACGATTTCACCTTTAGATGGTGAAGGAACTTCCATAGAAGCCTTATCAGACTCAAGCGTAATAATACCCTGCTCAGCTTCCACTTGGTCACCGACTTCGACGTTGACTTCGATCACGTCAACTGCGTCAAAATCACCAATATCTGGAACAGTCAGCGGCTGGGTTTCACCACCAGTGCTTTCTTCCTGTGAAGATGCTTCTGGCTGCTGCTCAACAGCAGCCTCATTACTATTATCGGCTGAATCAGCAGCGCCTTCTGCAGCTTCCAACTCAGCAATCACATCACCTTCTTTGACCTGATCACCGACTTTGACCAACACCTTGGTCACTTTACCACCCTGCTCAGCAGGCACTTCCATTGAAGCTTTATCGGATTCCAATACCAGGACCGATTGCTCGGCCTGGATTTCATCCCCTTCATTGATCAGTACTTCGATAACGTCTACCGCATCAAAGTCGCCAATATCGGGTACACGAATTTGAATACTCATAATTTCTTGTCCTCTCTTGGCCGATTAGCGTTTGGTTGGAGAAACTGCATCCGCATCAATGCCGTATTTGGCAATGGCTTCGGCAACAGTACTCGGCTTGATTTTGCCTTCTTTCGCCAATGCATCAAGAGCTGCGACCACAACATGATAACGATCAACTTCGAAGAATGAGCGCAATGCTTCACGAGTATCAGAGCGACCATAACCATCAGTACCGAGTACAATCATATCGCGCTCTTCTGGCAAGTATGCACGTACTTGCTCAACGAAGTTGCGTACATAGTCAGTAGAAGCAATAACTGGACCTTCTGTACCTTCCAGCTGCTCTGCAAGGAAAGATTTCTTCTGCTCACCTTCAGGATGCAGGCGGTTGTGGCGTTCAGTTTCCAGGCCATCGCGAGCCAGTAATGTGAATGACGGTGCACTCCAGACGTCTGAACCAACACCCCAATCCTGCTCAAGCAATTTCGCGCCTTCAATGACTTCCATCAGGATAGAACCAGAACCCATCAGCTGGACATGGCCCTTCTTGCCTTCATGGCTATGCAAGCGGTAAAGACCTTTGAGAATACCTTCTTCACAGCCTTCCGGCATTGCAGGCATCGCATAGTTTTCATTGAGCAATGTAATGTAGTAATACACATCTTCCTGCTCCTGATACATACGGCGCAAACCATCACGAATAATAACCGCAACTTCATAAGCAAAGGTTGGGTCATAGGGTACACAATTTGGTACAGTCGCCGCATAAATATGGCTGTGGCCATCTTCGTGCTGCAAACCTTCTCCATTCAATGTCGTACGACCTGCTGTACCACCAAGCAAGAAGCCGCGTGCACGCTGGTCGCCAGCAGCCCACGCCAAATCGCCGAAGCGCTGAAAGCCAAACATTGAGTAGTAAATGAAGAATGGCACCATTGGTACGCCGTGTACTGAATAAGAAGTACCGGCTGCAATCCAATCACTCATACCACCTGCTTCGTTGATGCCTTCTTGCAGAATCTGACCATCTTCCATTTCTTTATAGAACATCAGCTGCTCAGCATCAGCAGGGGTATATTGCTGACCATGCGGATTCCAAATACCGTACTGGCGGAACATGCCTTCCATACCGAAGGTACGTGATTCATCAGGTACGATTGGCACAATGTGCTTACCAAGCGTCTTGTCTTTCAGCAAAGTAGTCAGAATACGTACAAATGCCATAGTCGTTGAAATTTCACGACCTTCTTTAGTCGCACCAGTTACAGCGCTGAATGCTTCAAGATTGGGCACTGGTAACGAAGCAGATTTACTACGGCGAGATGGAACAAATCCTTCCAACTCTTTACGGCGCTCCATCATGTACTCGTAAGCTTTTGAGTCTTTTTCCAGCTTGAGGTACTCGGCTTTTTCAACTTGCTCGTCACTCAGCGGCAACTGGAAACGGTCACGGAAGCGCTTGAGCTGATCCATGTCCATCTTCTTCGCTTGGTGGGCAATGTTTTGTGCTTCGGCAGTACCACCCATGCCGTAGCCCTTGATGGTCTTGGCAAGAATCAAAGTCGGTTTATTGCTTTCCATTGCAGCTTTGTATGCAGCATAAATCTTCGCTGGATCGTGACCACCGCGGTTGAGTTCCCAAATATCCTGATCGGACATATCGGCAACCATCTTCTTCAATTCAGGTGTATTGAAGAAAAATTCGCGTACATATGCGCCATCTTTGGATTTAAAGGTCTGATAGTCACCGTCAAGCACTTCCATCATGCGCTTACGCAGTAGACCTTCAGTGTCACGCGCCAATAGAGCATCCCAACGGTTGCCCCACAGGACTTTGATCACATTCCAGCCAGCACCACGGAACTCAGACTCCAATTCTTGAACGATTTTACCGTTACCACGAACTGGGCCATCAAGACGTTGCAAATTACAGTTGATAACAAATACAAGGTTATTGAGGTTTTCGCGACCGGCCAGGCCAATTGCACCGCGAGATTCTGGTTCATCCATCTCGCCATCACCACAGAATGCCCAGACTTTACGGTCATTCTTTTCGATCAGACCACGGCTTTGCAAATAACGCATGAAACGTGCCTGATAAATTGCCATCAGTGGGCCAAGACCCATAGATACGGTTGGGAACTGCCAGAAATCAGGCATCAACCATGGATGTGGATAAGATGATAAACCTTTACCACCAGCTTCTTGACGGAAATTATCTAGCTGTTCTTCGGTCAAGCGGCCTTCAAGATAGGCACGTGCATAAAAGCCCGGCGCTGAGTGGCCTTGGAAGAAGATCAAGTCTCCACCATTGTCGCCTTCATGACCACGCCAAAAGTGGTTCTGCCCGACTTCATACAAAGTCGCTGCAGAAGCAAAACTTGCAATATGCCCGCCAACGTTGGTTGTTTTGCCTGCTTTAACCACCATTGCCAAAGCATTCCAGCGAATGTAAGCACGAATTTTGTGTTCTAGGGCTGTATCACCCGGATAAGGTGGCTGATTTGAAAGTGGAATCGTATTTACATATGGTGTATTTGCACTATATGGTAAATCCATTCCAGCCAAACTTGCACGCTCAATCAGGGATTCGAGAATATAGTGTGCGCGTTCATTTCCGTCCGCTTGCAAAACGCTCTCAAGCGCTGCTAACCATTCTTTGGTTTCTTGCGGATCAATATCTTGGTTTTTTTCAGTGGCCATAACGGTCCTCTCCATTCAGGGTGTGGCATGAAGCCATTTACATTTCTCCGGCCAATTGTACCACGAAACGCCCCATAGAAAACGTACCCACACGCCAATGCCAAAGGGTATTAAGGGGTCTACTAACGACTAAAAACAACTGAATGAATCATATTCAACGACATATGAAATCCATCGTTTTATAGAACCAATGAAAATTCAGCAAGATAAAAAACACTGCACTGAATTTAATCTATAACAGCATATTGATTTAAATAATCAACTTATAAAGCGAAATAACTAATGCTAAAACAAACATCCCTACTAAGCGACGGATTAGCGTTAGCACATTGTAGAGTGTATAAAAATTGAAACAAAATGAGCACAATTTGTCTCATTTTTACAAAAAATACTTGCTAGTAATTATAGATACCAGCTAAAATCTCACCACAATTTATCATAGCAGCTACATAAGGAACGAATATGAACCACCTTCGCATTAGCACTCTTTCAGCCATTATTATTACAGCAATCGCTGCACAATCTGCCTGGGCATCAGGCTATCATTTTGGCACACAAAGCGTCAGCGTTCAGGCGACATCTAATGCCTCATCAGCCGAAGCAGCAAGCCCGGCAACCATTTTTTACAATCCAGCCGGTCTTAGCAAATTGAGCGGTACACAAATCACAGGCAACCTGATTACTGCATTTCCTAGTGTCAAATATAGCAATGCACAAGGTGGATACTTTAACCCTAAAGGCCAAGGCCTACCTATTAAAGGAGAGAGCTCAGGCTCAATCACAAAATCTGCAATTTTTGTACCTCACCTCTACGCCAGCTACCAGTTCTCACCTCAGCTGACAGCAGGCCTTGGCGTCTACGTACCTTTTGGTGCTGGCACTGAATATGATGATAAATCCATCATGCGCTACAGCGTCAAGAAAACCGAGATGAAAACCTTCAATATTCACCCAACTATTGCTTACGATTTCCAAAATGGCCATAGCATCGGTGGTGGTGTGTTTGCCCAATACATGAATGCAAGCCTTGGTAAAACAGTTGATTTTGGTCCTTCCATCCAAGGGGCACTTCAAGCTCATCATGTTCCCCCAGCTATGGCTCAAGCCCTTGCTCCTAGTGGAGCCAGCGATATCAATGTCGATATAGAAGGAAATGATTGGGGCTTTGGTTATAGCCTAGGCTGGATGTGGGATATTAACGACAATGCCCGTATTGGCCTTAGCTATCGTTCAAAAGTCGAGCATACTTTGAAAGGAACGGCTAAATGGACACCAGTAGGTACTACATTTAGTAATCCTACACTTATCCCAACACCACATGGTGCATTGCCAGCAGGTGCTACAATTACTCAAATGGTACAGAATGATGCTGGCTACAAACCTGAGGAAAATGCTTCCGTCAAGATTGTTACCCCAGAGTCTCTCTCGCTACATGGCATGTTCAAAGTCAGCCCACAAGTTGACTTATTTGGTGATGTCACCTGGACACGTCATTCTCGATTCAATAACCTCAATATCAATTACGAAAATACCAAGACTGTACCTAATGCACAAATCGGCGGCAGAACCATGGCTAACGCGACCATGCTCAAGCCGAACTGGCGTGATACCTATAAAGTCAGCGTCGGTGGTGCTTATCAGTTGAATGATCAATGGCAATTACGCGGTGGTATTGGCTATGACCAATCTCCGGTACGCAGTGCGGAAGATCGCCTTTCAACCATGCCTGACAATGACCGACTACTGCTCTCTCTCGGTGCTAAATACGACATCGATGACAATCAAACACTCGACTTTGCCTACACTTATATCCACATCAAAGATGCCAAGGTTGATAGTACTGGCTACTGTGGCGGTAAAGTTAAAGCCGGCCCGGGTGCGATCAACTGCGTATCTGACCGTACAAATGCTTCTGCAGACTACAAGAGCAATGCTCATTTCCTCGGCCTGCAATACACTTATCGTTTCTAAACAACTAAACTACCGTACGCCCTCGTGGCGTACGGTTCTCCATACTTCATGGAAGTGCTTTTTTAGTCACAACAAAGCTTCCATCTACCGCATAGCATCAGCGATGCTTGTATATAGAAAGCTGCCTAATACACAGCCAAAAGTACACCAGCTCAGCCTTTACACTTCACTTCTAACCACTACACAAACCCTATCTCCCAATCAATCACCACAGGCATAAATTACGACAAAGTATGCTCGCAATCAGCCTCTAGTATTTATGTTATCCTTCGCCTTTACCATTAATATGGGTATCATCTTGAACCGAATTGTCATATTTATAGCCTGTTTTTCTACACTGGTTTTTGCCCAAACTTCGGGGCCACTTGCGCCCGATAACGTCGTCTTTAGTGAACCAGCGATAGCTAGCGACAGCTCCAGTGCAGAAGAAGTGACGCCACCTGAACTCCCACAAGGAGTGGCTGAACTAGACAGTGAAGAAGATGAGCGATTAATCCTGACTTCTTTGGAAGATAGCACACCGGAAAATGATGCAGTTCCTTACGATGCTTTACGCCGTTTCGTCGATGTATTTGACAGCATCAAGAGAAACTATATTGAAGAGGCCAGCAACGAAGTCTTGATAGAAAATGCTATTCGCGGCATGATTGGTCGGCTGGACCCACACTCTGTTTATTTTAATGAAGAAGAATATCAGGCTTTTAAAGAGCAGACAGACGGTGAATATGCAGGCATAGGCGTCGTACTCGATTTTCAAAATGGTGCCATTGAAGTCATCTCAGCTATTCCTGGCAGCCCAGCTGAGCGGGCTGGATTGTTAAGTGGCGACATCATTTCGAGCATCAACCAGCAATCCGTTCAGGACATCACCTTACAAGAAGCAATTACCATGCTCGAAGGGCAACCTGAAACTGAAATAGCATTGGGTGTATTGCGTGGTGATGAAGTCATTAATATGAACCTCACCCGTGAAATTATTCAAACCAACAGTGTCACAGCAAATTGGCTGGCACCTGGCGTGGTTCAACTGCGTATCAGCCAATTTCAAGAAGACACTACCGATTCTCTACGCGACACAATAACCCAATTGCAAGAGAAAGAAACCTTAAAAGGTATCATCCTCGACCTGCGTAACAACCCGGGAGGCTATCTACTTAGCGCCGTCAGTAGCGCTGATCTTTTCTTAAATGATGGTGACATCCTCTCGGTACGTGACCGTGAGAAAATGGAGCAACAACGCTACAGCGCCGAAGAAGGCGATATTCTTGACAATGCGCCAATCGTCGTCATGGTCAACCGTGGCAGCGCATCAAGTGCTGAAATTCTCGCTGCAGCACTACAAGAGAACCGCCGAGGGTTAGTCGTTGGGCAAAAGACATTCGGTAAAGGCAGTGTACAGACCTTGATACCTTTATACGATGGTGGAGCAATCAAGCTCACTACGGCGAAATATTACACACCCAAGAATAATCTTATTCAGGCTCGAGGTATCACTCCTGATATCCAGCTGACAAGTATCGAAGCCAATATTGTCAAAGAAAGCAATGTGACCAGTGAAGCAAACCTACCCAACCATCTAAAAAATGAACAGCAAATCAATCGTAAGAATACTGTAGATAAAAATATTGCCTCTTTAGCTACATCAGACTTCATGCTCTACGAAGCCCTTAATATACTTAATACCATGATTATTTCCCGCTAAAAGACCTCCCATCAGTAGCTAATTCAAACTGCTGATGGGTGTAAACAATAAGCCTACCGACCAAACCATTTAACTTATTGAAAGTTGGAATAATGATACATTCTTGTTACTTAAAAATGCTATGATTTACCTGTATAAACTACCAATTGGATGGCAAAAATGTGGGCTTTTCTTATTGTTTTGTTACTAATCATTCTGCTCATACTTGTTGCAGTCGGTATCTATAACACACTGATACGCGAACGTAACGACATTAAAAATGCTTTTGCACAAATAGACATCCAGCTCACACGGCGGCACGATCTTATCCCCAATCTTGTTGAGGTTGCCAAACGCTACATGGCTCACGAGCAAGATACGCTCACTCAAGTTACACAGGCACGCAATCAAGCTGTCTCGGCATTAAAAAATACAGCGGGCTCTGGTGGGCTGCCTGATATTGGCAAACTTTCAGCTGCTGAAGGAGCGCTAGGCAAGAGCCTTGGTACGCTTTACGCAACCTTTGAAAGCTATCCTGAACTCAAAGCAGACCAGCAAATGCGAGAATTGCAGGAAGAAATCTCCAGCACAGAAAACCGCATCGCATTTGCTCGCCAGCATTACAACGACAATGTCAAACAGTACAACAACAGCACACAATCCTTTCCCAGTAACGTCATTGCAGGGTTGTTCGGCTTCAAGAGCCATGAATGGCTGGAAATAGAAAACATGAAGAACAAACGTGAGGCGATCAAAATCGATTTCAGCTAAAAACATCCCATTATGGCAAGTTCTACCCTGTTTCAGGTTCATCACCGCAAGGCACGCAAAGCAAGCCGACGAATGAGCCTGTTTTTTTGGGGTGGCGTCGCGATCAGCTTTGCCATTTACGTCGCTTTAATCTATTTCCTCAGCCGCTTTTTTTGGTTCGATACAATCGGCTACAAGCCTTTAATAACAGCGCTTCTGCTCGCCTCGCTTGCACCTCTAACCGTACTTTACGGTTATCTCGAAGCCCGTAGCCATTTCAGGCAAAAAAGCTTACAGGAAAAAATGAACACACTCGGCGCTAAACCCGTCGGCAAAATTAACCGTGAGCGGGATAGGCAATACCTCAACGTCATCGAAGAAATGGCCATTGCTGCGGGCATTCACCCACCTGATGCCTATATCTTGCGCAAGGACATGAGCATCAATGCTTTAGCAATGGCAGACGCACAAGGCAAAACAGCCATAGCTGTATCACAAGGTGCTCTGCAATGGCTTGACCGCGACGAACTACAGGCACTCATCGCACATGAAACCGGGCACATAGCCAATGAAGATGTCATGCTCTACAGTCGCCTGAGCGCTATGCTGCATGGCTATTTTCTATTGACCGAATGGCGTAGCAACAGGGATGACCGCGTTCACAGTGCACCAGAAGCTTTTTGGCGTATTGGTGAAGCAGGTGATTACAATCTAATTCTCAATGTACTTGGGGAAATCATCGGCTGGTTTGGCTTCGCCATGCTGCTCTACGGACGCTGGATGCAAGCACAATTTTCGCGTGAACGTGAATGGATGGCTGATGCTAGCGCTGTACAATTCACACGCCACAGCAGCGCACTGGTCTCTGCTTTGAAAAAAGTTCTCGCGCTTGAAGATAAATTCAGTAAACACACCAATCCCCCGCCATCCCAGCAGCATTTTCTATTCATCAACTACCATACTGCGCAATTTAACTTTGCGACCCATCCACCGCTAAAAGATCGCATCCGCCGCTACGGCTGCGCTGCAAGCCAGCAGGAACTCGATGACCTACGCTACCAAATGCAACAGAATATCAAGCAAGGTCCTTTGGATAACCCCACAGAACAAAACAAACAACTATTTACCGCTGCTGTAATATTCCCGGTCCTAACTATAGAACGAGAAAGTACACTCAGTGACAAACCTCTACCAGCTCCAGACTCAGAGCATCTGCGCTATGCCATTCTGTCTTTTTTCGTCTATCACAGCGACAACACACTATTTGAACTCAAGCTTAATAATCTCATCGAAGACAGTGAGGCTATGCTTTGCGAACGCTACTTACAGCAACTCAGCGAGGCTCAACCACTCAGCCACCTGGCCCTATTTCTCCACTATTTGCATCAGGCAATTGAAGCTTCACGCTCAGAACTGATAGAGCTACATACCACCATTAAGCAACTGATCAAACTTGACGGTGCATTCAACCTCTACGAATGGTGCTTATATGCCCTGTTTGCCACCACACTCAGTCCACAGAAAAGCACCAGCAGCAATGAGGAAACAGCCACCGCACTACAGTACTTCACCACATGGCTCGCGGCATTACACGAGGCCAATCAAGATAGTGACATTGATACCATTGATGCCGCTACGACTTATCATCATTTGTTTACCACAGCATTGCCCAGTGAACCTGAGCCTTATACCTCTCCGACATTTTCAGCTGATGAAATGCGCGCAGGATTAAAAAATCTCGCCCTCTTGCGCAACAGCAAACCCGTCTATTGCCAACAGATCTGTGCGACCCTAACGCAATGGAAAAATGCACAAAGGCTATTATCTATGGCTGAGTTCTATCTGCTATTTACCCTAAAGCACGCACTTAAACACTCATAGCCAATGCGTAATGCAATGTTACAAATACCATTTCTGGTGTAAGCGCTGCGCCATTTTCGACGCCAAGTGCACCAGCTCCGGCGGCGTAAGTATCTTGCCGGACTTCACCGCCGAGGCATTGCGTAGTGTTGATGATGCGTACGCCACGCGCAACGGCATTGCGGATCGCGCTGTGCAAGTCATCACGTTCAGGCAAGTTACCACTGCCGAAGCTGCACAACACCACGCCCTTAATCTCCGGATCAGTGAGGACAGGCAGAAAGGCACTTTCCGGCATATCAGGATAGACGTAAAGCATTGCCACTGCGCCACGCTGAAAGCCACGCCAATTGCCTTGCAAATACGCACTGGTTTTATTGCTAATGGTGGGTTGGCTGTGCCATTGCAGCTCGCCATTCAGCCAATGCGCCAAAGGTGCTGCGTCACCACTGGTGAATGCGGCAAAGGCTTGAGCATGGACTTTGCGCACTGCATCACCACGCAATAATACATTGTGGAAAAAGACACTCACCCCGCCTTCTTGCATCTGCGCAGCGGTTAATGCGCCGCGTACATTATTGCTTGCATCGCTACCTTCTTCGCCAAGCGGGTATTGGCTGCCTGTGATGATGACCGGCTTTCCCAAGCCCTGTAGCATCAAAGTAATCGCAGCAGCGGTATAAGCCAGAGTGTCTGTACCATGCAGGACGACGAAGCCATCGTAATCGCGTTGCGCAGCGGTAATCGCATCAGCGATGGTCTGCCAGTTGTCCGGCGTAGCGGATGAGCTATCAATTAGCGGTGAAATAGCGGTAATTGCCAAATCGGGTTGCTGTAACGCACTGCGCAGACATTGCGGAAAATTCGCATCAGGAATCAGCCCACGTGAAGACGGCACCATACCAATGGTGCCGCCAGTGTATATAACAAGTATCTGCGTCACGTCTATGGCTCGCGTGACGGCTTACTGAATAACCAGCCAGCAATCAGTAATATCACGCCGATGGTGATGCCGACATCAGCGACATTAAAGGTCGGCCAGTACCAGCCTTTGTAGTGCCACTGGATGAAATCGACAACATGCCCGTAAGCAAGGCGGTCATAAGCATTGCCAATTGCGCCGCCCATGATTGAACCGTAGCCGAGCAGCGGCAACCAGCGACGCGGTTCAGTGAGAATGGCATAAGCAAGCCACAGGCTAACCACAACCGCCAGGCCGGTAAACAGCCAACGCTGCCAGCCGTCATGATCTGCGAGGAAGCTGAATGCCGCGCCGCGATTAAACGCCAGCGCAAAATTCATGTATTCATTGACGTAGATGCTTTGTGTGGACAAGGCATCAAGCGCCCACTGTTTGCTAAAGTAATCAGCAATCAGCCAAAGGGCGGCGACGATAAAAGCGGCTATGCGCATAAGATTCTCCGTTGTTTATGCTACAGCGATATAAATATCAACTTGGTTAGCAGAAATATAGTGTTCGTAATCGGTAGTGAAGCTGCGGGTATGTGGGCAATCTTCAGCAGAAAAATATGCCCAAACTGCTTGCCAACAAACGACGACAGCTTGCGGCATGTCGCCCTGCTGCGAGAATTTGAGATATTTACCTGCGGGTAGTGTCAGATCAACTGCGTCGTCATCATTCAGCGCAACACCGGCAAGTGCAGCGATGACGGTAAAGTCTCCGTGTTCATCTGATGCGTAATCGCTGTACACACCATAAACCCCGCTAGCTGCTGGCAGTTGCGCAGCAAAATGCTGGTAAAACTGCTGCCATAAACCGCCGAGTTTCCCACCTTCTGACTGCATTTCACTGCGGTTGTTGGTGCGCACCGCGATACCACTGACATTGATTGCAGGTTGCTCGACGATGTTAAACATTTTTTCACTTCCTCAATGAACAGGTATCCTTTCGGTTTCATACAATACTTGGGTTCCCACAAAAAATGCTAGTGCATTTTGCTGTGGGTACCCTTACTGTCGAAAGCAGTACAGTCAGTACGGTGAGACAGCGTAACGCGGTATGAGATCGAAAGGATTTCGCTACTTAAACGTAATGACGGACTTCTCCAGCCCCACTCACATTGTCAATACAACGCGCGCACAAGGTTGGGTGTTCGCTGTTCTGACCAACGGATGGGACGAGATGCCAGCAGCGTTCGCATTTTTCCGCGCTACTTTTCGCCACTTGTACGCCCGGCTCGCCGGCTTCAAGTTTGACACTCGATACGATAAAGGCAAAGCGCAGTTCGTCGCCGAGGCGCGACAATTGTGCCAATTCATTTTCCGGCAAAGTGACAGTAATGTCGGCTTCTAGCGAACCGCCAATGATGCCGTCTTTACGCGCTTTCTCCAACTCGTGGTTGACCTTTTCACGCCAAGCCATCAGCAGCTGCCAGAATTCACCGTCGAAGTCATCATCCTGCAAGTCAAACAGACCAGTGTAGAACTCACTGAGGAAGACAGATTCAGCGCGATCACCCGGCATGTGCTGCCAGATTTCTTCAGCCGTGAAGCTGAGAATTGGTGCGAGCCAACGCACCATTGCTTCAAGGATATGGTAAATCGCGGTTTGTGCCGAGCGTCGTGCGACGTTGTCAGTGGCGATGGTGTATTGGCGGTCCTTGATGACGTCGAGATAGAAACCACCCATGTCAACCGAGCAGAAGTTGAACAACAGCTGGTAAATGTGGTGGAACTCATAACGCTCGTAGTCTTCAACCAGCTTCGCCTGTACTTGCTGTGCGCGCGCGACAGCGTAGCGGTCCAGCGCAACCATGTCGGCCTTGGCGACCATGTGCTTGCTTGGGTCAAAGTCGTGCAGGTTGGCAAGCAGGAAGCGGCAAGTATTGCGGATACGGCGGTAGGCATCGGCGCGCTGCTTGAGAATGTTGTTGGACAGGTTCACTTCCGCACTGTAATCCGCCGAAGCAACCCATAGGCGCAATACGTCTGCACCCATTTGCTTGATAACCGATTGAGGGTCAACCACGTTGCCAAGGGATTTACTCATCTTGCGCCCGTTTTCATCAACGGTGAAGCCGTGTGTGAGCAATCCTTTGTATGGCGGTTGGCCGTCAATTGCGCTGCCAGTCAGCAGTGATGAGTGGAACCAACCGCGGTGTTGATCCGAGCCTTCGAGGTACAAATCAGCCGGGTAAGAAAGTTCCTCGCGCTGGCGCAGCACCGAGTAATGGGTGATGCCCGAGTCAAACCACACATCGAGTACATCGTTGAGTTTGTCGTAATGCTCGACGTCAGCAGCTGGAATCAGCTCTTCGAGTGGCAAAGTAAACCAAGCTTCGATGCCATCTTTTTCAATCGCATCAGCTGCTTTTTCCATAATTGCGACAATATCAGGGTGCAGTTCGCCGGTTTCTTTGTGTACGACAAAGCACAGCGGTACGCCCCAATAACGCTGACGCGAGATACACCAATCAGGGCGACCGGCAATCATGTTGGTCAAGCGTGCGCGTCCCCATGCAGGCGTGAACTCGACGTTTTCCAGCCCTTTCAAGGCAGCATCGCGTAAGCCTTCTTTATCCATACTCACAAACCACTGGGTAGTGGCGCGGAAAATAGTCGGTGATTTGTGGCGCCAGCAGTGTGGATAGCTGTGGGTAAACTTGCTGCCTTGCAGCAAACGACCGCGCTCGCGTAGCAAGTCAACCACAGCGTCATTGGCCTTGAACACGTGCTGACCGGCAAAATACGGCGTATCGTCGCTGTAGCAACCATTACCAAGCACAATATTAATTAAATCCAGTCCGTATTGGCGACAGACATCATAGTCTTCCACGCCGTGTGCAGGTGCGGTATGAACACAGCCAGTACCCTGTTCAAGAGTGACGTGCTCACCGTTAAGCACGGGCACAACGCGCTCATCGACAAATGGATGTGCAAGCTTGAGCAGCTCAAGTGCCTTACCATCGGCTTTGGCCAGGATTGTTGGTTCACCATCGAGTTCCCAGTGCTTCGCCAGCCCTTCGAGCATATCCTCAGCGACAATCAGCACACCAGCTGATGTTTGCGCAAGGACGTAGGTAAATTCAGGATGTACGCTGACCGCGACGTTCGCTGGCAAGGTCCACGGGGTAGTCGTCCAAATGACGACATCAGCTGCATCAAGCTCGCCATCGTAATTAAAACGCTGCTTGAGATCAGCAACGTCACGCACTGGAAAGCGTACATCAATCGAGATAGAGGTTTTATCCTGATACTCAACTTCAGCTTCGGCCAGCGACGAGCCGCAATCCAGACACCAGTTAATCGGCTTAAAGCCATTGACCACATGGTTGCGCTTGACGATTTCGGCCAAGCCGCGCACGATACCGGCTTCGGTTTCAGGAGCAGCTGTGATGTAAGGTTTGTCCCAATAGCCAAACACGCCAAGGCGGATAAACTCAGCCTTTTGCAGCTCAACCTGACTTTCAGCAAATTCACGACACGCTTTACGAAATTCGGCTGCAGTAACTTTCGGCCCCGGCTTGCCAATTTTCTGCTCGACTTTCTGCTCAATAGGCAGACCGTGGCAATCCCAACCCGGCACATAAGGACTATCGTAGCCAAGCTGATGACGTGACTTGGTGATGATGTCTTTGAGGATTTTGTTCATCGCGTGGCCAACATGAATCACGCCGTTGGCGTATGGAGGGCCGTCGTGCAGCATAAAGCGTGGTTTGTCGGCAAATTGCGCACGCTGCTTACGGTAAATATCCTTGTCCTGCCAGAATTTAAGCATCTCAGGCTCGCGCTGTGGCAGATTGCCTCGCATCGGAAATTCGGTTTGCGGTAGGTTTAGCGTGTCTTTGTAGTCGGCCATAATTATTCCATTTGGTTAATACGATTCGGCGGCGGCGATAAATGCACGCGCGTCGTGAATATCTTGTTGAATCTGTTGTTGCAATGCGCTGCGGTCAGCAAAGCGGCGCTCGCTGCGGATAAACGACTGTACGTCCACGCGCAACATCTGCCCATACACATCACCTAATGCCTCAAAAGCATGCACTTCCAGCTTGCGCTGCCTGCCGTCGAAAGTCGGCGCAACGCCGAGGTTTGCCACCCCCCAAACGCTTGTCGTATCAGGCAAAACGCATATTTTTACCACATACACCCCGTTGGGTAAACACCATTGCTCGGGAACATGGATATTGGCGGTCGGCGTGGTCATCTCACGGCCACGCTTATCGCCGTGCTGTACGCGGCCGGTCAAGGTCAAGCCATGCCCAAGCAAATCGCGTGCACGCTGCAAATCATGAGTATCCACAGCTGCGCGAATCGCTGAGCTGGAAATGCGCGTACCGTCCGCGTCGCGCACGCTGTCCATCGCACTGACCGTATAGCCGCATTCACCTGCCATTGCCTCAAGTAAAGCGAAATCGCCGGCACCGCGATAGCCGAAGCGAAAATCATCGCCGACCAGCAAGCGCTTGACGCCCAAACCACGCACCAAATAATCACGCACAAAATCACGTGGATCGCATTGGCGCAGTTGTTTAGTAAACGACAGTAGCGCCCAATGTTCAATACCGTAATACGCTAACCAATGCGCACGGTCACGCATAGTAGAAATTAACGGCGGCGGCGTACCTGTCACCACTGCGCGTGGATGGGGAAAGAAGCTCATTAGCATCGGCGTCAGCCCTTCATTGGCGGCAAACGCGCGCAATTCAGCAATCACCGCCTGATGGCCGCGGTGTACGCCGTCGAAATTGCCAATCGCTACCGCAGGCGGCGACGGCAAAGGCACACGCGGACTGCGTCGGTGAATCTGCATCATGAACCCTGAAAAATCAAAACGCGACATTATATACTGACCCGTGCACCAGTACCATAAACAGATGAGGTCACTATGCTGAGCAATATCATCCCAGCACTGCAATACCCGATTATACAAGCACCAATGGCAGGTGTGGCCACACCACAACTCGCCGCCGCAATATGCAACACTGGCGGCCTCGGTTCACTTGGACTTGGCGCAAGCACTGCCACTACGGCTGACCATGCTATCCGCGAGCTCAAGGCACTGACTGACAAACCCTATAACCTCAACTTCTTTTGCCATCAAACACCGAAGCGTGATCCGCAATGCGAACAAGCATGGCTTGCGCATCTTGCGCCGCACTTTGCACAATTTGGGCAACAACCACCCGCTGCCCTAGAAGAACTTTACCTACCATTGGCAAATAATCCAGCCATGCTAGAACTGATTGCCACCCACCGCCCACCAGTAGTCAGCACCCATTTCGGCTTGCCACCTTCAGACCTCATCGAACTGGTGCACAATTACGGCGGTATCGTGATGGTCAGCGTCACCAGTCTCGACGAAGGCAAACATGCAGCACAAGCAGGTATCGATGTGCTTATCGCGCAAGGCGTGGAAGCGGGCGGTCATCGCGGTCATTTTGATGCCGCACATGATGAAGAAATCGCCCTGCATCCACTGCTGTGCGACCTCACCACAAATCTTGATTTACCAGTTATTGCCGCAGGCGGCTTAATGGACGGTCGTGATATCGCTGCCGTGATAAATCTCGGCGCTGCTGGCGCACAACTCGGCACTGCTTTTTTACTTTGCCCCGAAGCGGCGACCAGTGCTGCGCATCGTGCGGCATTAAACAGCCCTGCTGCACAGCACACCGCCTTGACGCGCAGCATTTCCGGCCGTGCTGCACGCGGCATCCGCGGTACCTTCCAACAACACATTGACGACAACACACCAACCATTCCTGATTACCCGATCACCTACGACGCAGCCAAACAACTACACGGCATTGCCAGTGCGCACAATAACCACGACTATTCACCAAACTGGGCGGGACAAGGTGCAGCGCGTTGCCGCGAGATGCCTGCAGGCGAACTGCTCATCACGCTGGTTAATGAATACAAAAAAGCCCTTAATTCTGCATGAATCAAGGGCTGGATAAAAAACTCAAAGCCAATTAGTTCTTGGCGCGCATGATCTGGTACACCTGATCAATATGGTAAACCCGCATTCGCGCTGGATTCTTGCGCCCTTCTCCTGCATAGCTAAAAATTAGCGCTTTATTTTTTGCTCTGTTTGTCCAGCCGATAAACAGACCGCTGTGCTGAATGTCGTGGTAGCTGTGATTGACGTAATATAACCAGTCACCGGGCTTAATCAGATTATTATCGGCATATGGTCCATGTTCATAAGTGCCTTTAAAAATAATATCCCGACGGTGACTTGGATAGCCTGCGCGGTTAAAGGCCTCATTGAGGTAATCCCAGCAAGCACCAACAATTACCTCTTCAGCTGCCATCATATTGCCAATAGTATGTAGGACTTTCTTCCCTGATGGCTCCGCACTGGCAATCGCACTGGCTAAATCAGGAGATGCTGTTTCTTTGACAACCTGCACCGCGGGCTTACTTGGTATTAGCTTTTTGAGGGCTCGCGCAGTATCCAACGAATCCTTGGCGCAACCAGCAAGGCTCAAAAGCAAGAATAGCTTAACCAAAAGTGCCGGCATATTGCCCCCTTATTCAAACTTAGCCAAGAAGCAACGCATCATCCGTCACTTCCTCACCACGCTGGCGCTCAAATAAGCGCAGCAAATCTGCAACTTCCAAACCTTTGCGCTGCTCGCCACCAATATCAAATACTACCTGCCCCTGATGTAGCATGATTGTCCGCGTACCAATATCAAGTGCCTGGCGCATGCTATGCGTAACCATCAGCGTCGTCATATTGCGCTCAGCAATAATCTCTTGGGTCAACTTAAGCACAAATGCGGCAGTTTTGGGGTCGAGGGCTGCAGTATGCTCATCAAGCAGTAAAATACTTGAAGGACGCAAGCTCGACATCAGCAGGCTCACTGCTTGACGCTGACCGCCGGATAAAAGCCCCATACGGTCATGCAGGCGATTTTCCAACCCCAAGTCCAATTGTGAAAGACTCTCTTTAAAGCGGCTCAGATAGCTGCGTTTAACTGCTGGCGACAAGAAGCGTTTTTCACCACGCTTAAAAGCCAAAGCAAGATTTTCTTCAATCGTAAGGTTCGCACAAGTGCCGGCTAGAGGATCTTGAAATACCCGCGAAACCTTACTGGCGCGCTTATGAGTCGGTAATTTGGTTAGGTCTTCACCGTCAATTTCGATCGTACCTTCATCGACGATGATTTCACCAGCCAGGCTATTGAGCAAAGTTGATTTACCAGCGCCATTTGATCCAATCACGCTGACGAACTCACCCTGATCCAAATGCAATGACAAACCGCGTAAGACAGGGTTTTCCAGCGGCGTACCGCGATTAAAGGTTTTAACTAAATTTTTTGCATCAATCATAGCAACCTCAGCGAATTTTCAAGCGCAGCTTATTGCGCATATTGGGCAGAACAATTGCCAGCGTTACCAATGCAGCTGTAATCAGATTCAGGTCTTGCGCTTCCAATCCAATAAAATCAGCATTGAGCGCCAAAGCAATGGCTAAGCGGTAAATAATCGCACCAACAATACAGCCAATTAACGCACGAACAACCGTCTTTGGCATCACCATTGCTTCACCACCAATCAGTGATGCCAAGCCAATAACGATCACACCAACCCCCATCGTCACATCCGCAGATCCCTGACTTTGAGCAAACAATGCACCAGCTAATGCAACGAGGCCATTGGCAATCGCAATACCGAGGATGATCATAAACCCTGTTGCGATACCTTGCGCTCGTGCCATACTTGGATTTGCTCCAGTCGCACGCATAGCTAAGCCGGTTTCCGATTTCATGAACCACCACATAGCAAGAAATGCCACCAACGCAACCATGGCAAACAACAACACAGGAACTACGAAATACGGCAGCGAAAGATTATTTTCCCATGCAGTCAAAATAGTATCTTCACCGAGTAGCGCCACGTTAGGCCGCCCCATGATACGCAAGTTCACAGAATAGAGCGCCGTCATAACCAAGATAGAAGCAAGCAGATTAAGAATGCCGAGCTTAACATTCAAAAACGCTGTCACCGCGCCCGCAGCCATACCAGCAAAAATCGCCATAAAGGTCGCCAGCCACGGATTCCAGCCATTCATAATACATACCGCTGCAACGGCTGCACCCAACGGGAAACTCCCATCAACGGTCAAATCCGGAAAATCCAGTACGCGAAAAGACAGATAAATACCAAAAGCGACTAATCCATAAATAAAACCAGTCTCTACTGCGCCATAGAACGCAATTTCACTCAACAACATGAGGTTTATCCATTTAAAAATAAGAAAAGGCCAGGACGCCAAAGCGCCCTGACCGACTATGTTAACAAACTTATTAACAAATTTTTATTGGCCGATAACTTCTGCCGCACTATCAATCACTTCCTGAGGGATAGTAATACCCATTTTCTCAGCCGCGCCCGGATTGATAAATAAATTCAACTGTTCAAGTTGGCCAACTGGGATATCACCCGGATTCTTACCTTTAAGAATCTCTACAACTTGCTTGCCTGTTTCGCGGCCAACATCGTAGTAGTCGAAGCCCAAAGCTGCGACCACACCACGTTCAACCGAACCGGTATCAGCTGCAAAAACAGGAATATCATTTTGCTCACCAACTTGTACTACGCCTTCGAGCGCACTAACCACAGTGTTATCAAGCGTAATATAAATGACGTCTGCCTTACCGACTAGTGAGCGAGCCGCTGCCAATACCTCGGACGACTTAGTCGCAGGGGCTTCGATCAGCTCCAGATCTTTGCCTTCAAAGAAGGCTTTGATCTTTTCGTTTGTCGCCACTGAATTGGCTTCACCGGGGTTATAAACCGTACCGATTTTTTTCGCATCCGGTACGATTTGCTGAATCATCTCAACCTGCTTGTCGAGTGCAATCGCATCCGTAACGCCAGTGATGTTCTTACCCGGCTTGTCGAGGTCTTTAACCAGCTTGGCTTCAACCGGATCAGTGACGGCTGAAAATACCACCGGAATGCCACGGACAGCTGCCGCAACTGACTGCGCTGATGGCGTAGCAATCGCTACGATGACATCTGGATTATCACCAGCAAATTTCTTCGCAATCTGTGCCGCAATACCGGTATCACCTTGGGCACTCTCATGCATATAGGCAATATTTTTACCATCGACATAACCCTGATCGGTTAATTCATCGACAACGCCCTTGTGTACTGCGTCCAATGCAGGGTGCGCGACAATTTGCGTGATAGCCACAACCGGTTGATCAGCCGCAACAGCAGTACCGAGGCCTAATGCCACAGCAGCTGCGAGAACCATTTTTTTACCCAACGATGTCATTATTTGCTCTCCGTTAATATAGTGAAGATAAAATACTAGCACAGTTTTCAGCGCAGTGAAGCAGACAATAAAGATGACACAAAAGTTGCGGTTTGTTAAATATTTTATGCTATATTGTTGTATCTGCTTATTAGTTCAGCAGACAAAACTCGCTTCTTTCAACTATAAAATTTTGAGGATGTTATGGAAAGCTTTATCGACAGCTTAAATGGGATTATCTGGAGCCCTGCTCTAGTATATCTCTGCCTCGGTGCGGGGTTATTCTTTTCAATTCTGACCCGCTTTTGCCAAATCCGTCATTTTGGTGAAATGTGGCGTTTGTTGTTCAAAGATCACGGATCACAAGAAGGTATTTCATCTTTTCAGGCGCTAGCCGTATCTCTTTCCGGTCGTGTCGGTATGGGGAATATCGCTGGTGTCGCAGCAGCTATCGGCTTTGGCGGCCCAGGTGCGATCTTCTGGATGTGGGTCGTTGCCTTCCTTGGCGCAAGTACAGCCTATGTCGAATCTACACTCGCCCAAATGTATAAGATCGTTGACTCTGAAACCGGCCAATATCGCGGTGGGCCAGCGTATTATTTTGAGCGCTGCTTGCGTGGTCCATTCTGGACGTTCTACGGCGTAATATTTGCTATTTCAGCCATCGTCGCTTGTGGCCTCTTCTTACCAGGTGTTCAAGCAAACGGCGTTGCCACTGCTGTGACCAATGTATTTGGTACAGGTGAAATGGTTCAAACTTCAATCGCTGGTGAAGTTGGCGTCAATACCCTAATTGCCGTTGCCGTAATCCTCCTCGTTTTAGGCTTCATCATCTTTGGTGGCATCAAGCGCATTGCGCATTTTGCACAAATCGTTGTGCCATTTATGGCTTTGGGCTACATCATCCTCGCTTTGATTATCGTATTCCTCAATATTGACCGTGTACCGGGCATATTCAGCATGATCTTCAGCGATGCCTTTACAGCACAAGCAGGCTTTGGTGCTGCGATTGGCTGGGGCGTCAAGCGCGGCGTTTATTCTAACGAAGCAGGTCAAGGTACCGGACCACACGCAGCAGGTGCAGCAGAAGTAGAGCACCCAACCCAGCAAGGGCTGGTTCAGGCATTCTCTGTCTATGTCGATACCCTATTTGTCTGTACAGCTACAGCGCTGATGATCCTCATGACTGGTCAGTACAACATTCAAGGTTCGTTGGCTGATGGTCAATTCTTGGTCCAAAACGTTGATCCAAATGCTGTCATCAACTCTCCTGCATTTACACAAATGGCACTGACCAATGTTTATGGTGGCATGGGCGAAATCTTTGTTGCGATCGCAATATTCTTCTTCGCATTTACCACCATTCTTGCTTACTACTACATTGCAGAAGTAAACGTTGCCTACCTCAGCCAAAAAGTTGGCATGGAAGGCCCGGCGTTACTGATCGTCAAACTGGTTATTATGTTTGCCGTTGCATACGGAGCAGTAAACAATTCTGGCTATATATGGGCAATTGGTGATATTGGCGTAGGCGCCATGGCATGGCTGAACATCATCGGTATTATCGGTATATTCTTCCTCGCCAAGCCAACCATGACTGCGCTGAAAGACTACGAAGCACAGAAAAAGGCTGGCGTGAAGCACTTCACTTTCAACCCACAAAAGCTTGGTATTAAAAATGCCGACTTCTGGGAAGATCGCTGGAATCGCAACAACCGCTCATAACGGTTAGGCCATAACAGCAAGGCCCCGGTTCAGCACATGAACCGGGGCTTATTTATATCTATTGAATTGGTGTTAAAACCAACTCGCCTTGTTCTTGCCGCCAATGAAAATGGCGTAAATAGTCCATTCCCAAAAGAACTTCATCATCCATATTAGGCAAAATTGAAGCCCGAACATCATCCATTACCAACCCGCCAATATTGATTTCATCAATTACAGTTGACCACTGCTCTGTAACGCCATTAGCTGTATAAGCTTTTCCTTGATGGCCTTTACGCAAGCCAATTTCATTAGCTAGCTCCTCATTTAAAGCAATGTCGCTTGAACCCGTATCAATGAAAAACACCACCGGGTGACCATTAATCAAGCCACTCACTCGATAATGTCCGTCATAAGATTGCTTGAGCACCAATGAGCGGTCACCATCATTAAGTACTTCTACACGCTGGTTAGGATTGCGCCCCTTTTCGAAATAACCGCTCACATAAAAATAAAACAATATTCCCATGAGCAAGAGCGTCAAAAGTGCAAAGCCTGTTCCAAACCGGGATGTACCGTTGCTCATCTTAATCACCCAAAAAGCGGTTATGGTACTATTCTAGCGATTCATTTATAGAAAAAGATATTTTGTATCCAAAGGAGAAATCATGAACCTCAACAGTCTACTCAACAATGTTTTGTCCACTGGACAAAAAATGCTTCAGGACAAAGTCGGAAATAACCCAAATACCCACAACCAGAACGCCAGTAAAAGCAGTAATAACTTTGACTTTCTAAACAGCTTCGGTGGCGGCGCAGCTACGGCTGGCCTGCTTAGCTTATTGCTCGGTACTAAAAGCGGCCGCGGCATATCAAAAAATGTCGTTAAACTCGGCTCAATGGCTGCCATTGGCACACTGGCCTATAAAGCCTATCAATCATGGCAAAAGCAAAATAGCAGCAATCAGCCAACTAACGCTGCCAGCCTCCAACCCACCCACGAACGCCCGGCCATACAGCAAGAGCAGGATTCGCAAGTCATCCTGCAAACCATGATCGCCGCTGCCTGTGCTGATGGCCGCGTTGAACAGCAAGAACAACAAGCCATCTTGAATGAAGTTGACCACAGCGATCACGAAGCCAAAGTGTGGCTCGAAGAGCAACTGCGCAACCCACAAACGCCAGCCCAACTCGCCAGCAAAATTGGCGATGATCATGCACTCGCCGCTGAAAGCTACCTTGCTGCGCGTATCGTCTGTGGGGACCTGGATCGTAAAGAAATCGTCTTCCTGCACGAACTCTCCAATGCGCTTGGCCTCGATGATCAGTTAGTTAGCAAGCTCGAAGAGCAAGCCGGTTTCTAACCATCCTTCACAATAATCTTTCCGCGCATACACTCAATGTGCTAAGATGCGCGCCTTCCGCCCGTAGCTCAGCTGGATAGAGCGTTGCCCTCCGGAGGCAAAGGTCAGGGGTTCGAATCCCTTCGGGCGGGCCAGCACAAAATATTAAAGCCCTGTATATTCAGGGCTTTTTTATTGCATAGAATAAATTTGGTGCAAATTTGGTGCAATCGGTTCGAACGCACCTGTGCCAACCCTATCTATAATGTCTATGAAATCATGCGGAGTAACACGCCATGAAAGACAAAGTAACCCTACTCTAACCACTCATACAATGACTGCGGACTGCGTCCAACATCATCAGATAACCCCAGTGCTACCGCTACGTACTCGCTACAGTACCAGCGGTCATGCGATTGCCGCATCCACGGTACTACTGCTCTGAGTGATCCGAGCCAATCATATTTAGCACCTCGGTGCATGTCATAAAACCGCCGTATCTGTGCCACATCTGCATTAACGCGTACTAAATACCAGCGCTCAGGCGGCAATGGCATACGTTTACGTCTGACACCGCCATCACGTCCTGATGCTGAGTAACAAATAAACTCGGCGCCGTCTCTAATAGCTAACTCAGCATGCGAGTAACGAGATCGAGTTAGAAAACATGTGATCTCATGTATCGCGCGGCGTAAAAAAGCCGCTCGTGAAAGCGGCTCTCTGTAGTGATAAAGCGCAACGTAGATCATGACACCGTAAAATTGATATCTATTGCGTCCACGTCTGCGACTGTCTGTGCAGCGTTGATCTGATCTTCGATCCTCTGGCGTTGCCCCGCGATTGTCGCTACTAGAGTCTGATAAGCTCGCGCTTTTTGCAGCGCTTTTTCACGCAGCACATCGAGATCAACGCCCCGCTGGTTTGCAATAGCCGCCAGTGTCGGTGTTTCAACGCTATTATCAGCCGCCCACAGCTCGGCCTCTCGCGCCTGCGCTGGCCACGTCAAACGCTCAAATTCCGGCACCGTTTCTGATCGCGTAACAGTTGCGATAAACCGCTGTGCCGATTGTGCCACTGCGATTAGTTTTGCCGTCTTGGCATCTGATAGCTGCTGCTCTATAGCATCATCAGTGAGCGTCCATGCACCACCCTGCCAGCTATGATATTGCGTGGGACGTGGCTCAGTTGTCGTGTTATCCGGTAATTCGCCGATCTCTGTAATAGCAATCTCTCGGCCATCATCAGTGCTATAGACTGTCTGCCCGCGATAGTCTGACACGTAGTGCCACTTCTCACTGTCCCATTGTGCAACTTTGTTTTCTCGCTGTTCTGGCGGTGCTGTATCGATACAGCCAGCAGGTATTAAAAAACCCGCATCAAGCGGGTCTTTGTCTGCGATTGTTGTACTCACAAAATATTTGTTGCTGTCTAGCTGACAGACTGTTTTAGTTTGCATAGATCACTCCTAATATTTGATGCAGGCTAAAAGTGCCACGTTGCGCGGTCGTATTTCAAATGCGGTTGGCATGCCTGTTTTAGAGAGATCAAAATTAATATCTGATCGCGTTCCCGGCTGCACGTTTGACATCCCAGAATCTGTAAAATATGTTGTTTTTATATCTCCGGACACCCAATTGCCAATTACTCCCACACCACCGACAGACCATTTGATATTACGCATCGCGTCGTCCTGAGCAGACCCTAACTCACGACCAACGTCAACGTTTTTCCCGTCGGACCACCCTCGTATAAACTCACCGCGCAGATCTGGCAATCTAAACCGAGCACCAGTTGCGTACCCAAATTTAGTACCGATTGCATTATATAAATCTGCATATGCCGCCATAGACACCTCTGCGCCATTTGCTTTAAGCCACCCCTGTGGTGCGCTGCTTGCTGCAAAAAACATGATAGTTCCGGGCGGGGCTGCTGATGCTGCTTTGTCGTACGCAATTTTTACAGCACGAGAGTTAGCGGCCGTCGATGTACTGTTACTACTGACCGATGACGACAACGGTATTGATGCTGCGTCGCCCGGAGGTCCGGGAGGACCTACGTCACCCGTATCGCCCTTTTGCCCCCGTGGTCCCGGCTCACCTTGTTCACCCTTTTCGCCTCGTTCGCCCTGCTCTCCCTTTTCACCTTTTTCACCTCTCAGCCCGCGATCGCCTTTTTGCCCCTGTGGTCCAACGTCGCCTGTATCTCCTTTTTGGCCTTGTGGTCCGCGTTGCCCCTGTAGTCCTTGCGGTCCTTGTGGGCCAACGGGTCCACGTATGTTAACCGGATCAGGGTTTTCGGCGTCTCCCGTGTTAGTCCACGTCAGCTCTCCATCCGGGCTAACGTGCGGCGTAAATACATATCCGTCAGCTCCCGCACCGTTTACTCTCGTCCAATCTTGCCAGCCGATGCCGCCCTTTGCGCGTACCCACAGCCTGTGGTCGTGATCGAGATATATTTGTGATTTGCTGTCGCCAAATGAGATCAAGCCGCCCGCACGTTTGACAGGATAATGCCGTGCTTTAGTCGCATCACCTGAGTTGTGTTGCGCGTAAAACCCAAGTGGCAACGTGTTTAGATCATCATCAGTCACGCTTTTAATCGCAAACTCGATATGCTGATCAGTTGCGCATGTGTCAATGCGCAGCGGCGTTAGTGACGTGCCGTCTAAATTAACGTGTATGGTTTGCATAATTACTCCGTGATTGTGATGTCGTGTTGCAAACTAACCGAGCCGCGCACCAGCGTTGTGATTTTGCCGTCTTTGGTCATTTGCAGGTCATACAGACCGTTGCGCCACTGTTTATCTTTAGTTACTGCGTGTGCGATTGTCGCAGTGCATGTCGTTGCATCGTCAATCGTGATCGTGCCACTTGTCGTTGATAGCTCTATGACATCGTCGCTGTCGTTTGCTTTGATGTGCATGTCGAGCTGAGCGCCCGTTAGTACGATGTCACCGTGTATGACAAACTGTATCTGCGTGTCGTCTCCGCGGTATAAATTAATGCTCTTATGATCCATACTTGCTCCATAAAAAAGCCCGCTAATGCGGGCGTTACTTGTTGAATATCAGCGCTAACACATCGATGTCCGGTGTTTCATCTCGCAGTGCGTCATAACTCGCCGAGTCATTTTGCGGCGTATCCATCGTGAGGAAATACGTACGCCCCGTATTTGCTGGCAGCGTTTCTACAACGGGCCGTGGAAACTCATCGAACTGACCGTAGCCCCCCGTCCCTAGCAATGAGATGTACGGGCTTGACCGACCTCGGTCGAGATAATTGGCGCGGAACGATCTGCTGCGCTCATGTACGCCATATTTGCCTAAAAATATAATGATGCGGCTATAGTTTTGCGGCTCTATCTCTAGTCGATAGACACGCACTCTGTGCCAATTGACATTATTCGACGCATCTACCCATTCGTGTATCTGTTGTCGCGGCCACATCTTCGTAAACTGGCGCAAGTCCGTGATGTTGCCCTCTAGTTTATTAACCCACACTCTGCCGCCGAAATAGCCGTCAGTCGCTTCAATACGACCCTTGAACAACCCCGAGTTTGCCGTGATGTGGCCTGTGATATTGGCATTTTTAGCCGTCAACTGTCCGGCGCTGTTAACGCTAAAATTATCACCCGTGGTAAGTGTGCCACCCTTTATGTACGGCGCTTTAATCGTTTGATTGGCCGCTATGTGCTGCCCGAGTATTGAGCCATCAGCGATCAGATCGCCATTGACAGCCACTTTGTTATCAACGACCGCAAACATTGGCGTTACGCCGCCGTCGTTCTCGTTTTTAACAACGCCAAATTTGTCCGCCATGACCAGCACGGTGCTCTCAACTGTGTTGTTGGCCGCCGATGCGCCAAGCGCGATGCCCGCTATCGCTTTGCGGTCGCCCTGAACATCAGCAACTTTGACTGTGTACGTACTGTCTAGCCGATCATCTGTGGTGCTGTCATTGAGTTGCTGTATTAGCTCTTGAGAGAGCACGCTTGATGTTATTGACCCGTTGATCTGCGCCAGTATTGGTGCAGGATCTTGGCTCGGCTGTGCGTGTACTGATTGCGTCCACTCTCCCACATTGCCCGCTGCATCGACCATCCTCGCCCAGATATACCACTCCTCCTCAATACTGACGTTAGACATCGTGTATTGCGATGATGGATACGGCAAACGCGCGAGCCGTTGTGCGTCTGTGATCTCGTTAGTCTCGCTGTACCACAGCTCGATCCACGCGTCAGTAACGATATTTGCAGGCGGCTGCCAGCGCAGCTCAATAGAGAATACCTTGCCTACAGCACGCAATGCTGTGATGTTGTAGTTGAGCGACCATGCCTGCTCGATAGCGTCACTCATGCCTCCGTTGACGTCGCGAGCGCGTATTTCTGCGCGGTAGTCGCCAAGTGGCAACCCCGTCAGTTCTATGCTCGTCTCATCCGTGACAATCGTTTTGTACAGTTCACCGTCGCGATAGATTTTGACGACGTAATCGACTACACCACCTGAGCCAATGGCCTCCCAGCGTAGCGTCAGCGTCTGCCCGTCCCGCTCAATCCTTCCGCTGTATACCTGCGGTTTACCGTGGCGCGTCGCCGCGATGTCCTCTTGTCTGTGTGCTCCCGCATCAACAACAGCTTCTTTCTGCGCGTCATGCGTGACTGCGCTGATCGTGTACGTGCCGTCGTCGTTTTCTGTGATGCCGATCGCTCTAAACAACCGTGGCGCGGTTTCGGCTAATGAGATACTGACCACACCAAGCTCGTTAAGATCAGTCGGCGCACTACTCAACGTCAATTTAGCGCCATCCACACTATTGATGCTGCGATAACGCTCTTTACCGTTGTTGTCGAGATAGTGCATACGCTCGGCTGTAGTGTCTATCTCTCTATCGAGTGTGACGCGAGTGCCAGACACGGACACAACACGCGCACCGAGCTGCGTACCTGCATAGTCGTTATCCGCGATACGGATAATGTCGTAAGGCAGGTGTTTGATGCCCTCGCGACCTACCGAAAACTGCACAGATTCGCGCTCGCGCAGTGACGTTTCAACGTACCACTTCGCCACTCGCTGCGCTTGCCCGCGTGACGTGACGCCAAATCCGGTCATGGTTTTGACGTTGTAGCCAAAACGCTCTATTGCCGCATCATCCTGATATTGTACGCTGTCAGTTAAATAGCTGTTTTTTTCATCGGCAAATTTGACGATACACGCAGTCACGATGTCTTTGTAGCCGACGCCCGAGTACTCAAACAATCCTTCAACCACATTCGCGTTAGTGTAGATTGCTACCGGATCACGTGGCGTGTCTTGCACTGCGACTTGCTGCAATCCGTCAAAAAAGGTTATCCCTCTAAAGCAAGATGCGAGGTCTGACAACACGTCATACGCATCGCGCGGCTGTGTCAGATACGCATTGCACACAAAGCGCGGCTCGTGCCCGCCGTTGCCATCGTCTACTAACTGATCGCAGTATTTAGCAATAGCGTACAGCGACCACTTATCAACGGTGACGTCATCTCTAAAACGCGCCAGTCCGTAGCGATCATTAAGCACAAGATCACGATAAATCCACGCCGGGTTATTACTCCACGCGCGCTTAAATTTACCGTCCCACACGCCGTCATAATCGCGCGTATCAGGGTTGTAGTTGCTTGGCACTTCGACGGTTGTCCAGTGGCTGCGATAAGTGCGCCGTGGTACGCGGCCACCAAATAACTTACTATCAATTTTTAGCCCGACAACAACGCTGTCAGGGTAGTTTAATTTTGCATCGATGCTTTCAACATAGCTCACCCAGTGGGTTTTGTCTCTGATCCGGTTGTCGTCGCTGTCCGGCGTTGCACGGCTAACCGTGAGATTAAATGGCGCAGTGGGTAACTCTGTTAAAACAACATCACGATGATACGCGCCATTTGTGCGCCCACTGATCTGCACCTCTTTAGTGATTTTTTGCGCGCCTTTTGTCGCTGTAACAGCAAGATCTACTGTGCGTCCTACCGTGTCCCCGTCATCAGTGACACTTTCTAGACCTCCCAACCCTAACGTGATGCGTATGCGGTCGATGTTGGGGTCTGTGATCGTACGCGTGACGGGCTGTGATTGTTTGACCTCAGTGCCGACACGTATTACTGTATCTGACGTCTCAAAATCAGGCAGATAATCTTGATCAGGTGTGCCGGGTAATCCGTATATTTCCACGCCCTCGAAGTTGTACGTGCCATCTTGATTTTGCAGGGGTGTGCCGTCTAAAAAGACATCTTTAGCGCTGATCGGATGTTCTAAATCTTTGACGCCTTCACAGATCAAATCAACAATTTTGAGCCGCTGCGCAGATTCTAAACTGATCGGCGCTACGCTCGGTGTACGCTGACCGCCACTTTTACCCTTGCTACCCATAATTATTCTTCCTCTGCCACTACTAATTTATAATTATGCGCACGTACATCATCATCGCTGTAGTCCGGCACATGCGAGCCATCAACTGGTGTCGGCGCGAAATATTGCCGCGTATAACTGTATCCACCCGTCGGCTTTTCCGCTTGCTCTTTGAGATCGTATGATTCGATTGATTGAGACACGACGACACTTCCGACCTCCAAATAACCGTATGCCACGGGTACATGTGCGCCCTGCGGGCTAATGTTGTCGAGGTTGGTAAACGAGGATGATTTGCTGCTGTCGCTACCCTGTTTGGTGTCGTACGATGGCGGTTTTATCAGCAATTGCGCGACACCGCCAGCGATTAAACCTATACCTAGATTAATCATTGCACCACCAACGGGGGCAGCCCAGCCGTACGATAAGCCAGTCACGAGATAGCCGGCGACTATTAATACGGCACCTGCGATAATCTGCCCAAATCTCCCCCCACCAGCGGCCTCAGGCACAACATGTATAACGTCATCATCATTGAGTTTGCCGTGCAATCGATCCTCTGCATTACTCTCTGTGACGTTGTTCTTGGCCACGCGCACAAAATACGCGCCTTTGATTAAGTGCTGCTTTAGCCCGTCGATCTGCATATACAGTGCGCGGATTGCCTCGCCCGCTGTCTCAACACACAAATCAAAACGCGAGCCGTAACGCTCGCGTAAATCTCCGTAAAAAACCACGGTTGCCATTAAATAATCTCCTTCACGTCGTTCTCGATCGCCTCGATCATGCTTTTATCCCATTGCTCGTGTCGCCAAATACTGTGGATTGATTTGTGCCAAAAGCCGCCCAACTGCTCGACTCGTGACAGCTGACGCGCCGGATGGTGCAAAATTCGCTCGTCGCCCAAATAAACTCCGGCGTGGTTTGCTACCCCTGCAACATTGCTCAGCACAACATCGCCGGGCTGGATGCCGTCCTCGACCTCATAAAATCCTGTTTTCGGCATACTGACAACAAAAGCATTGTCGGCAATTTCCTCACGCATCCCTTTGCGCTGGTAGTCGATCAGCTCAATGCCGCACAGCATGTACGCATCGCGGACAATCGTGTAGCAGTCGAAACGACCATAATCAAACTGACGTCCGCGTAACAAAGGCGCATAGCGAAAATGCTTTAACTCATCACCGACGACTAGGTACCAATCAAGCCCTGTGCGGTGCTGTTGTACTCTGTCTGCTGTCGATAGCCACGGGTAGCCGTCAGGATGGCTGTGGACAATCGCATCCGCATCAGGCCGCCACTCGCTCGGCGCAATCCTGAAGTTGTTTACAGGGTCATCAGCAACATTGGTGCAAGGCACGTATTCATCACCCACAAAAAAGCCCGCACTTTCGGCGGGCTGGCATGCTTTCGCGTGTTCAACTGGTGTCATTAGCTACCTCGTTTATTGACAGAGGGGAAGCCGCGATACGGTAAAACCGCCGTCTTGCCGTACTTCTGCTTCAACTCTTGCAACGATGGGCGCACATTGGCAAGCACTGGCCGCGCTGGTAATACCGCGTTATCTGTCTCACTCGGTGATGCTAGTTCAAATGTGGCGCTGTTTTTGTTCAGTGACGTTAATCGGTTGATCGTCCAGCGGTCTACAAACTCAGCTAGCGGATCATGATCAGGATTAGATTCGGTGATAAAGTTCATCGGGTCGAGGTAACGTGCTTGCACCTGACGGCGAGTGACTTTACAGCCGACAATGCCGTCATACGCCGCTACTGCGCCAGTAACCCAACCCAGCAGGTTTGATACTGTGAGTGTTGGCCGTCCTGATGGCCCATCACCTCTAACCTCAAACCCTCGCGCAATGATCGGGTAAGGCGTATAAACCTGCTCTTTCCAAATCATCGGCTCGTTGCGCTCGTTCAATTTGTCGCAAAAATACGTGATGCCGCCGTTGACTTTTGTCAGGTCGATGTCAAACAGGGTAATGAGCGCATCTTGCGATAGATCGGCCAGCGTCTCGGGATGTTGTACGTTTCTCATGCTCTTACCTCGCGAGCCGTCCATGACAGCCTGCACCACCCAGCGCCGAGGAATGAGCGCTGAACGCCGCCTTCATCGAGTACATATTTACCGTCCACATCGTCCGGTTGCCAGTAAAATGGTGTGACAGTATGGCGCAGCAAAAAAGCTTCTATTTCGTCAGCTTCGGCTTTCTTTGCCGTCTTTGTTACTGACCACGTTTTCAGCGGTGGTGCTATGCCATCCGCTTGGCGCTGTTCGTAGCCGTCGCCAAATTTGACCACGCGTGCTGCTTTCGCAGATTTTCGCCCTGCGCCTGCGAGGTCTACTTTCCAGTTAAATGTGTCCATGATTCTCCTTATTTCAGGCATTAAAAAAGCCGCTTTTTAGCGGCTTTTTTAATAAAATTTGTTTTTTAGTCTATTCGTCCGTCTTCTCTGATTCTTTAATGGTTTGTCCAGACTTTGTTTTTGCGACACCTGCAAAATATCCTGCAATTGCACTAACTCCATAGGTAAGAAACTGAAAAGCTTCTTTGGCATTATCCGTAAACAATGCAACGCAAATAATTATTACGCTAGCTGCTATAAGTAAAACCCAAACCCCTTTTTCTGTGGACTGCATCTCTCTTACAGTCTTCATCTTTTCTTTTTCATACTCTAGCTGAGCCGCAATAGATGTCTCTGCTATATGCGTATCGCTTTTAATTTTCTCGCGCGCTGTCTCTTCCTGAAGGACAGCAAGCTGCTTTTCATTCTCTAGCTCTGCTTGCTTTACTTCCATTTCTCGCATTTGCGATTCTAGAAACTGTTGGAATATCTCCCTCTGTTCTGGGTCGTTTGGATTCAGATCATTGTCATTGCTCATGCAAGTACTTTCCTCAGCACTGGGTTCTTATATTCAACCTCGAAACTTCCAAACCCTTTTTTACCAACAACTGGTGGGTTAAACCTTACAGATTTGACGTTTTTGTTGTTTTGGAGGTCTTCACTTAACAGTCTTCTAGCAGAGACCTTTTCTTTTTTCTTAGGTAGATAAACAAATTCCATGGTTAACTCCTTAGGCCTTTTACTGTTGTAATACAAGCTATAGCGCTCTCTTATGTATACAAACGATAAGCGGATGTGCTCAGTTGTTCAACGTATTTTACATGACGATTTGCGAAAAGCGTAAATTTTGAAACCGATGTTTCAGATATGACATCTTCATTTAATCCTCTTAATTGCTTCGTTCAGCTTGCCGCCCGGGCGCATTTCTCGCTGTAATTCATCCGAGACAATCATTTTGACCGCCGTTGCTACCTGCTGCGCGCCGTCTGCGTCTGATTCACTGCTACCGTCGGCATTGATGATAGTGGTTTGATTGATGATGACCTGCTGACCCCCGTTGCCGTCGAATTTAACGCCCAGCTTGCCATCTCGACCTCGTGACAGTGGCATGATCGCTTCTGCGCCTGCTTCACCCATGACGCCTTTGCGACCGCCGGACATGCCGAACAATGTTGGCTGGTCAACTATGCCGCCATTTGCAAAAAACTCTACGCCGTTACTAAATGCGCCACCGTTGGCAAACGTTGGCATTGTGCTCATACCAGCATAACCGGAAGCACCAGCACTAATACCGGCAAAGCTACCTGCAGCACTGCCCCCAAAGCTGCCTAAAAGACCAGCAGCAGCTTTCATTACAGCTATCTTGGCAAACATGCGGGCAAAGTCCTCAAGAATGGATATTGTCATGCTGCGAACATCCATTTTGCCTTTCGTTGCAAAATCACCGAAAGCATCACCCACGGTATTTAGTGCGCGTACAGTGCCGCTTTCCATCAGTTTATTCAGCGACCCAAACTGCTCATAAGCCTGCCTGACACCTGATTCAACGCCACCCAACCAATCTGCATTAATAGCGGCTTCACGCGCAGCCCGTTGTCGCTCAAGTTCATCTCGCAAACCAGCCAGCGCATCAATCTCCGCTTCAATCGCTGCTTTCCCCTCTTCTGATGCACCAGCCATTCTGCGTTGTGCATCGAGGTTTAACTCGCGGATGAAGCGCAGGCGGTCAATCTCTTCTGCTGTTTTGCCGATTAGCTCAATCTCAAAGCGCATGTCATCCAAGCGCTGCTTATGCTCTGTAGCGAATTCCATAACCGCTTTCTTTTCAGCCAATCTATCGAGCACCCCGGCTTGCTCAAGCAAGGCATTAGTCTGCTCTTGGGTGTAGTTCTTGTACTTCTCAGCATTAGCAGCCATCTCAATCTGCAAGTCAGTGACTTGATGGAAAGCAGATACAAGACCGTTGTTCATCTGCATTTGCTCGATAGTATCACTTAGCTGCATTGCCTCCTGAACCATTGAAGATAGTTGACGGTGAAAGTCTTGCAGTGCTCTTTCTGCTGCACTCTTGCCAGTTTTGCTTCTCCCACCAATATCCTCAATTAGATCACCATGATTATTACTACGTCCTCCAGTAGCTTCTTTTTTGGCTTTTTTCAGCTGCTCTTGCTCTTCTTTCAAACGGCGTACAGCAGCAGCCATACCTTCGCTTGACTGTAGCAGGAAGGCATCCTCCATGACTTTATCGAATGACACATCATTAAAGGGTTTAAAAGCGTCTTCAACACGTGTACCCGTTGAAATATTGACCGGACCTATCCCCCCATCCGGCAGCATCCAATCAGGTAGCTGATTAAGTCCATTTATGATTCCATCTAAAAACCCTTTGACGCTTTCAAGAATGGATACTTTGATGTTGTTCCATACATTCCCAACAGACTTGCCAAAACCCTCGATAAGGCTAAACATGTAGCTGTAGGTTGTTCTTGTAACTGCGGCCAGCATATCAAATACAGTTGCAGCTGTTTCTATAACACCCCAAAAGCCTCCCCCTGTACTCTCGAAGAAATCACTAAAGCTACTTCCTGAATTAGAAGCACTGCTTTGAGCATTCTTTTCAATGTTGGAGAATACTGTTTTGGCCGTACTCCACAGTTCATTGAACACCATCGCTGCGTCGTACCAAACAGCAGCAAAGCCAGCAGCTACACTCGATGCAATGCTTCCAAGTAGGTAGAGCGCATCACCTGTTTCACCAAGATAGGCAATCAGCGTAGCTACAGAAACCAGCACAAGACCAAATGGATTAGTGCGCATGACATTGGTGAGTGTGGCGAATGCACCTGATAACAGGCCAACTGCACCTGTTGCCCCTCCTATTGTCCCTATCATGCCAGTGAGCCAGCCAATGGCTGCAGCGCCTGAAACAAAGGCAATATCCTTGAGGTGATTGCCTAACCATACAATGGAAATTGATAATGAATCAGTGAACCCAGTCGCTTTATCCAGCTCGCCAACAAGCACCGTGAGATTATTAAATAGCACCTGCATGGCTTCACCGAACGAAGGTGGTATTTTACTGGCCATTTCTGCAAGTTCAGCAGCACTACCGTGAATAGCTTTGTAAATGGTCTGAGTAGTAAGTTTGCCTTCACTGGCCAGAACCCTTAACTGATGAGTAGTTAGCCCTAAGCTTTTGGCTAATTGTTCCATCAGTATTGGCGCAGTTTCCATGAGTGAACGGAATTCATCCCCTTGTAAACGCCCTGATGCCAGTGCCTGTGATAACTGCATCATTGCCGCGGCCTGCTCAGATGTAGATGCACGACCAATACGCATCGCATTTGCTACTGATTCAGTAAATTTGAGGACTTCTTCGGCCGACTTCCCATAATGGCTCATAGCACGACTGGTACGGGTATATAAGCTGGTCATACTGTCAAAGCTTGAATATGTACGGTTAGCTACCTGCATTACGTCATTCATGATTTTGCGGTAGTCATCCGTAGCTTTCGTGACAAGCTTTATCTGCGCTTCTGCCTGCTTCATCGTATCGGCCATGCGCAAGATTTCATTTGCAATATAGCTACCAGCAACCAATTTCATTATATTTGCCAGCCTTCGCAACTGCTCACTGACCTGTACCGATTCGCGCCCTAGCCGATTAACATTGTGTTCAGCTCTGTTACTCGCCTCACTCATTCGGTTAAGGTTGCGAGCGGCCACTTCGCTACCGGTGCTATCAACCAACATTCTCAGCGTAGCCGTTTCCATTTTCTCTCCTTAATTTAAGGCATAAAAAAACCCGCATATAGCGGGCAATAAAAAACCGCCCGAAGGCGGCTTAATTACAACTTTGAAAACCAACACAATTAGTTTAAAAGTTGGTCAATTAGCTTTTTACCTAAATCGCTTTCCAATAACTCTTTATTCATATCATCAACTAATTTCTTCGGGTCCTGAACATTAAGATCATCTGTTGGTTGGATAATTTTCTTTGCCCCATACACAGCATGGACTTTCTTATCAGAATCCAAATATTGGCCTGTTAGCTCACTAGCATTATCACCCGCGAATATGCCTTGAATTTCTTTATTTCCATCTACACCAGCGAATACACTACCAATGATTTTAGCATCGAGGGAAGCATTAAATTTACCGGGAATATCTATATTGAACCCTAGTGTTTTATCCCCAAAATCTGCATCCGCTTTTACAGCACCTATCATAGGCGCTTTAGAATAATCCGAACCCATGGCAACAATTGTCTGTCCAACATAAGATGCTTTACCAGCAGTAGGCATCATATTTTCTGGAGTAGTACTGCCTCGGAAGAAGCTTCCTACAATCTGGTTCGGGCTTGTATTTAGTGCATGCGCAAATTGAACTGATTTATAGCTATCATCGCTTACCATGAAGTAGCGATATGATGCATCAGCGGCATTATAATTCTCGACGATATTGATGCCTGAATTACCATTTCCAATTGGAACAATAATTGGGCCTAATGAGGTCCCGACATGCATTTTGCCTATATCATTAATTTTCTCGTAGCGTAAATCTTCTACTTTGCCGCTTTGCAGACTTGCCAAAGGTATTCCTGCCAAAATTCCTTTCATCTGATTTTGTGATGATACTTGAATATCCTTTGATGTACTTTTTGCTAGTTCAATATCTTTTGGTGTCAGTCCAAATTCATGCTCCGTAGGTCCGGCGGGCTTGACTGGATCAGCTGGCTTGACTGGATCAGCTGGCTTGACAGTAGCGGGCTTGGTTTGACCCGCTGTTACCTGATTGCCACCACTACTACCGCCACATGCGCTTACGCCCATAATTATGAACGCTGAAAGAATCGCTTGTTTAATCTGCATTATATACTCCGTTGAGTTCGCTATTAAATTCGGTTAATGCTAGTCCAGTTCCTCAGTAAAGTCCACAAAAAAGCCCCGACTTTCGTCGAGGCTTGGTTAAAATCCTGTTGTTACTTCACGCTACGAGTGGCTTAAGTTTCTCTCTCAGTGCTTTATAGTCATCATCAAGTGATGGGAAAACCACGCTATAGCCGTCTGCACCATGTTCGACAGCGGCTTTATACGCTTTTTCATCAGCTGTACTTGCATCGTAGTACTCACCGACCAAGCGCTTCACAAAGCAGCTAGCACCAGCTTCCAGCGCCTCCGGTGTTGGTGGCACTGGAAGGAAAACCACGGCTAGATATGGGAGGGTGTCGATGATATTCATACTGGCGCCTCCTCGGTTGCAAACTTGTTCTGGAAGTATTGCAATCCTTTGGCTGTAACCATGCACTGCTGAGTTACTTTTTCTGTTCCGTCGGGTCTCGCAATTGTTGTCGATTTGACATCCAGTAAACCTTTTTGGGTAGCAGACGAATACGGCAACCAAACACCAGCACTAGGTGAGCGATAAATATATCCGTGTTCATGAAGCAGCAAATTAAACCTTTTAGGGGGCAATCCAGCCTGCTTAGCCGCATCACGAAGGCAGAACCAACCATCAGCGCGAGCATGGCGCTCGGCGAACTGAACTTTTGGTTTATCAAGCTCTATTTGAGCCGCCAACTTCTGTTTTTCTTCCTCGGCATCAAGCGCTATCCTAAGAATCTCACTACGAGACATCTGTGCTGGATCGAAACGATGACGAAGTTGTTCACGTGCTTCAAAAAATGCCTTAACCAATGACATTTTGAATTTACGAACTATCTCGGTATTCTTCAGATAGGTAATAAGTAAAGTTGATTGCGGCTCATTCAGAATCGCGTATTCTGTTGGACGCCCTCCGGACTTCCGCGTTTCAAACGCCAAAGTTCCAAAAAGCTGTAAATCCTCTAAATATTTCCGTGTGAGTTCCATCACATTTTTATGTTGAACCTCTGTACCTTCAGCAATTGCCAACGAGGTTGTAGTAGGCTCATCATTAACAATGCTGATTAATGGAATATTCACCGTAAGTTTGCTATCATCTTTCATGTTAGTTCCTTTGCTATATGGTTCTAATGAGGCTGCGGCAAGTTTGGCGACTCCGCGGCCTTTTTCGTTTCTATGCGATTGCTTTCCCATTATCAGCCTCCTTTTCGGCTTCGGCAAACTCTCTAAGCATCTTATTTATATAGTAAGACATGGACTTCCCGTTCTTTGCTGAATGAATTTTCAAAAAAACTTTCAAATCTTTGTCGATCAAGAATGATGAGTTAACCTGTTTTTGTTCCATAGTAGGCTCCGTGTGGTAGAATTTTTAAAACAAAGTCTATTAACTACTAGATTTTGTACTACAAGTATTACAAATATTATTTTATATGTAAATAGTCTTTACAGGAATTTTTATGAGCCTCAACGATACACGCCCCCATGAGAGCCTAGGTCAACGTATAAAACAGCGCCGACTTGAATTAAATATGTCGCTTCGTGATCTTTCTGAAAAGGTCGGCATGTCGCACACCGCACTAAATACTATTGAAAAAGACAAAGTTGAAAACTCTCGCTACATAATCGAAATAGCAGATGCCCTTGGCGTTACACAGCAATGGCTTCTTACTGGCAGCGGGATGAAAGAGAAACAATTTTTTTCTTTCGCCCCACTAATCACGATGGAACAAGCAGCATCGTTTACAAGCATTAATGACCTAGACCTAGATGAAAATACACGCTGGTTCCCTACAGTCTATGACTACAAAGACCAATGTTTTGCGCTGGTTTCTGAAGGAACAAGCATGGAAAATCCTGCCGACCCCCACCATATACCGAGTGGTAGCTACGTAATATTTAACGCCGCTAACAAAAACCCTGATTCAGGCCAACTGGTTTTAGCTAAGCTCGATAAGCTCGATGAGGCAACTTTCAAGAAACTTGTTATCGAAGGTACAAACAGATACCTAGAGCCGCTCAACCCACGCTATCCGATAATCACAGATGACTTTACGATAATAGCCACTGCTGTATCGCTTATTGGCATGCTATAGGGGGCTTTGTTACTTACAAAAAAGCCCCGACTTTCGTCGAGGCTTGGTTAAAATCTGTTGTCTTTACCGAGAGGCAAACCATTCAGCTGCTTTCTCTCGCCCTTCTCTACGCTCTTCGTCGTTATGGCACAGTTTGAACTGCGCTTCTGATAGTGCGGTGTAAACGCGAGCGCCATTGTGCGTTGCTGTTCCGAGTAGCCTCATAATCCGCTCAGCCATGATGGACATATCAGCGGCCATATCCCAAGCCTTGCGTATTTGTCCGCTTTGTTCCTTGTACTGCGCAAATCCACTGTCTAGCAGGTAAATGCCGTTAACTCGCAACTCTCTCGCTTTCTCAGCAGTGTATTGGTTCTCTTGGCGTGGTAAAAGTTCACCATGTAATGCCTCTACAGAATGGCGGCTGATGATTGAAAGTGCCTCAGCATATTCTGACTGTGGAATATCTCGATACTTAACTCCAAAATGTGCTTTAAGCTTCGACCAGCCCTGTACCATAAATTTACCCTGTGACGCCTTTGGCAACTTTTCAGCAGTTTCTCGAAGCATGTCACGTAGTGCATCACCTTGTTCAAGTGTCAGGGTGTCACTTGGATTCACGCTGTACTCAAACCGAGGGTTTGTTGCTTGTCCTTTGTGCCAGTAGTTATACAGTGCTTGGTAACATTCGCGCTTATACATAATCAGGGTTTCGCGAATTTCAGCTTTAACACGTTTTACGTCAATGCCAAATAACCAGCCATTCAAGTATTCGATTGGTAAGCAAAGCATTTTTTGCTCACCTCCGCCAGAAGGTATTGCCATGATGGCAATACCTTCGCTCAATACCTCATCACGCTTGATACGGCGAAATTGAGCGTCCCACTGTAGCCCTATATTGTCACAAATTGGCTTCATAGCGGTGTAATGAGTGCCATCTTGTTCAATGGTTAAAAGTGGTTGACCGTGGAAATCTACGGTTTGGATGCTATAATTAGTCATAACGATTCCTTATTTTAGAGTTGGGATTGTTAAAGGTCACAGGGTCGCCAAACTGCTGTGGCCTTTTTTGTTACTGGGTGATTGGATTCTTGTCACTCGCTTCCTCCTGATTAATAAATGCTTCAATGGCCTTACGGACGACGTAAGTAAGCGGTCGGTCGTGCTTTTCGCTGTACTCGACTAACCAATTCTTTACTTCCGATGGCATTGTCACTAGGATTCGATCATTAAGGTGTCGCATAATGTTACTCCTTTGGTTATTCCGACTTGCTCTTTATGAGCAGGTTTATTAAAACAGTTCTTACAACGTATTACAACGTTTAACATCGTTGTATAATACAACTTATTGAATATAAACAATATGCGGAAAAATATTATTTGGTATCGCCTTCAATCTAAACGACTTGAGGCTGGCCTAACACAAACTGACTTAGCAAAAGCTGTTGGGCGAACGCCACAATGGGTAAGTAAACTTGAGTCTGGCAAAACTAACACGATTGATAAAGATGATCTTGATCGGATTGCTAAAGTATTACATATACACTCCGAGGAATTGCTAACTGACTTTGACTTCACAGATGTAAATGACTTAAAGAACCAATATATTGCTCTCCCTCATATATCTGATTCGGGTCAGATCAGCAACGAACACACACCTTTCCCAGAAACCCTAATCAGGAAATATTTTGGTCGGCCAAATAACCTTGCACTTTTCCATCAGCAAAGTGGCTCCATGTCGCCTACTATTGATCATGGTGATGATGTCATCATTGACCTTTCTGAAACCACAATTAAAGACGATCTTGCTATTTATTTATTCCAAAACTTCGCTGGCGATATAGTTTTTTTGAAACGAATTCATATAAGACCGCAAGGTGGATATGTCATTAAGAGCGATGCAGGCGATATCTTCACAGACATGATCATCACTAAAGAAGAAGCTAAAGAAATGAAGGTTATTGGCAAAGCTCTAGGCCGATTTAGCATCAAAACATTTTGACCGCACACAAAAAAGCCGCCTGACAAGCAAGCGGCTTCGAATAAACAAAATATACAATAAAGGCTATTACTGAGCCTGTTTTGCAGATGGCTTCAGGCCTCTGCTCTTTAAATCGTTAATGAAGTTAACAATATTCCTGCGCATCGCAATATTCCGCGCCTCAATGTACCTGCGCCCACCTATCATGGAATATCCAAACGGGACTTCACCGTGAGATTTTATTTGTTGGTCATAGATAATTTCATCAGTAGTTCTGTCCATGATTTCGTATCGAACAATAACATCAGTTGGGAAGTTGTTAGAGCCAAATTGAGGGGTTTGGAGCTTCATTATCTTTGCGAAAATGCTTACTCCTCTATCACTCATATCGCTAAATAACCGTGATCTAATCGAGGCTTCTTCTAAAGCCGATTTAAATTCACCTTTCAACGACCCATCATTTACATTCCCAGCAATTCCAACATCAATCTTACCCAGCTGCTCATCGCGTTTTGCAGTTGATACTGTAATTGTCTTCAACGAAGCATCCAGCCTTTGCGTCTTTTCAACTTGTATGTCTTCTTCATTGGGGTTGAAATTCAAAGGCGGCACGCTGTTACAACCAGCCATCACAAGGAATCCAACAACTAACAATATTTTCTTCATGATCATAGGCCAAAATTATGAGTAATGACCAGCATAGCATTATTGATGAGCAATAAAAAACCCTGCCGGAGCAGGGTTTTCGTTTAAATTATTTATTCAACTTTAAGATGTCTTGATAATGTGGTTGTGAATGTCGTTATCAAAATATGAAAGACTTTGAATATCTTTGATTGGTAGAACATACTGAAATTCTTCTAATTTCTCGTCATCTTTAATTTGGGGTTCCCCTTCGTCCCATTCCAAAATACCATTTTTTTCATATAAACTTATGAAGTTGCCATTGAATGATAGGGTTTGGTCTTCGCGCCGATAACCACTCTTAAACGGGATTATTGAAATATATGCCAGATCAAGACGAGATAATTTTTTAATTCCAACCATCCCTATATAGAATCTTCCTGACACCAAAGAAACTTTAACCAGTTTCTTTTTATCTATACTTTCCAAAAGAAAAAGCAGCAGACTATCTGCTCTCTCACTTACTTCTTTGAATAATAATTTATAGTCATTGCTAATAACCTTCTCTTCGTCTATCTGCTCCCTGCAAATCGAAGCCGTACGAAAGCATACATCAATGCAAAATTGCACAAATATAATTTTTAGCATAAATGATGGGGCATTTTTAACGCCTAGAGCACTCAAAAAAACCTGAATCTTACTTGAAATGTAATTTACATTTGATACGTTGGGTGCAACTAATATCTCGTACTCTCTAGATATTAAAAAAAGCTCAACAGTTTTGTAAGCCCACAGGAGGAAAAGAGAAACCGTTAATATAAAAAAGAAGACCTGTAGTGACTTACGAAAACCTTTATACGTGAGTCTCATGCCATGCATGACTATCAATGCATAAATTTCTTGGTTAGTCCCTTTCTTAAGGGTCATTTTTTGGATTGGCGATGAACTAACGTAGTGATAACCAATCGCTAAAATATAAAGTAATAAAAGACCAGAAAAAAATGCAGACATAGGGGCTAGTGGCTTACCTTACTTATCTCTTAAAGATGATAGTTGTTCAAGGATGCTCTGCTGAACATCTTTGTTTTTTAGGTTTAATTTAATAGTCGAACCATCATCTTCAATAATGATTGGATTATTATTGTTGCTAGCACTCTTGTTCTCAGCCACGGAAGCATCCGATTTTTTAGATTTATGAATCATACTTTTCCCATATGCCATTGCCATTGGTGCAAGCGAAAATACCGCAAAAACTATTGGCAATATCAAAAAAGCAGCGCTATTCCCCATTTTTAGATCCTCACATTTTTGTAGGTTTCCCTACTTTCGAAAGCCCAACAATATAAGGTATCTTATCTACCTGAAAACACTTTTCCAAGTTATTTTTACTTATTTCGCCTCTGCTTCCGCCATCCCCACGGCGCTATATCCTGATACTCTGATGTGTGCCAAAGTCCTCGCTTTGCTGCTTGAGCCTCGGCTTCTAGTGCATAGTATGGCCCGCTTTTGTAGTATTTGCGATATACCCAAGCACCGCCAAGCCTAACCATTTTGCTGTTAATATCCAACCCATCAAGATACAGTGTGCAAAGATCACGCTTGTACCTGTCTTTCTTGGTGCAATCAGCGGTAATTTGTTTGCCTTTGATCATCGCTGACAGCATCGCAGTAGACTTACTTCCGTACGGCTGCTTTCGTTCCGGCGCATCAATGCCCAGTAATCTGATTTTGTGCTGTTCACGGTCAACCAGCAGCGTTATCGTGTCGCCGTCTGTGACGTAAACGACTTTGCCAGCTAGCTCATAGGCTGACGCTGTGGTCGCCAGTAGAACGGATAAGATGAGTAGATACTTCATGCTGTCAGGATAGCAGAAAATATTTACTGTTCCTCAAGCCATTTTATAAATGATTCTCTATCAGTGAGGGTACAATCTGGCATTTCAACAAACTCACCTTCGACACGCTCTTTTATGCGCTCAAGGTCATAATTAAATTGTTCTGCTGGTTGCTCATTCATGGTCAAGCCCTATGTATGTTTCGGCATGAATAATACACACGATGCGCATCTTTTACTTGCCTAAAGTGTGTATGGTGTGTATAATCACCCTAGGTTAGGACAAAGGAGGCTACATGAGCTCATCTGACCTAATCTCGGAACTCAAAGCGGCTGGTTGTAGCTTTGTTAGGCACGGTAAAGGCGATCACCAAATATGGTTCTCACCAATTACCAAAAAGCGGTTCACAGTACCGCACCCTAAAAAAGACCTACCAATCGGCACTTTGAGGTCGATCCGAAAAGCGGCGGGGATCTAATCCCCGCCCACCTATAACAATCAATGGAGTGCATTATGTTATTCAGTGTTGGCGTTGAAATGCCTAAAAATGAAAATGAAGCCTACGGTTTAGTCGTGCCAGCGCTTTGCCGTGACAACTACGGTTGCATTAGTGCTGCTGATACGCTTAATGATATCCCTGCTATGGTGAAGGATGTGATTTCAATGGTGCTTGCGGATATGTCTGAAAGCGGCGTTGATACTGTATCCATTGTGGATGAAGGTTTTGCCGTCTATCAGAAGCAAGACGATTACCAGTATTGTGATACTTGGTTGTTAATCGACGTGGATATAAGCGATTATCTTGGCAAACATCAGCGCGTAAATATCACCGTCCCAGACTACCTGTTAAAGCGGATTGACCAAAAGGTAGGTAGTACAGGTGAATACAAGAGCCGCAGCCACTTCTTGACCGTTGCAGCACAACGCGAATTATCCGTATAACATAACTAAATTGCGGTCAGCTAACACTACTTAGTACGATGCTCAGCTGCCCACCCAGATTAACCCCATAGGTCAGGGGATCAGACTAAGAAAATGCAATATGGCGAAAACACGTACTGAAATTCAACAAAAAAGCGACGAAAAGCGAGGCGTTAAGGTCAAAGGGTTAAAAATGTCTCTCGATGATATAGCCCTTCTTGAGCGCCTTGCTGAGCAACTTGGGAAGCCCCAGGCGACCATAGTAGCTGACGCACTGCATTTCTACGCTGAAGCATTAGACAAGAAGTAAAGGATCATACAGCTAATCCACTCGTATAAACGATGCTCAGCTGTCCACTCTTTCGCATGACCGTATTCATGCGTGATTCAAAATCTTGCAGGCTTGATGATGATGCGGCAATGTCAGTGACGCGCTGGATTTGCTTATCCAGTTCAGCCTTGCCGCCATCGGTAAGCCATTGGTGCATTTTCTCTGATTGGTGTTTGCGGGCTTTTAGTTCAGCATATACTTCTTTCGGCAGGATGCAGCCATAAACCCACTTGTCTGTCAGATTACCGTAGATTGCAGGAGTGCCGCCGCTGTGTCCGGTGTACTTCGTACCAGTAATACGCGCCAATGCGTGGTAATACTCGTCGTGGAAGCGTAATTCCCACTCAGCAACATCAGGACGCAATAGCAACGGGATGAGGTGCGAGAAGCTGTTCATCTGCAAGCCGTTGCGGATGATGGCGTCTATTTGCATATCGCACCAAACGGCAAATTTAATATCCAGCCAACGTGCAAACGCAACTGCCAGCTTTGGATGGAACCAAGTCCCACCGCCTACTTCTGACGGTCCTGACTTTGCATAAACCAAACCTGTTTTCTTAGCCAAACGGAGTAGCTTGGCTCTCGAACTAGCCGAAGACCCATCTAATATACTGATTTCCTTAAACTGTTGCAGAAAGTCACTTTTACCGCCCATCTGCTCGTATAAGGCAGCAAGATACTCAACTGTATCTCGCTGATTCATCCACTCAACAGGACGTTTGCCAAATCGCGCAGCCGCCTCGGTCGCATTAAACCAGCCATCAAGATTAAAACTCTGTGGCTGATTTTGGTATTCAAACTTGATTATCTTTGCCATGTTTACTCCAGACAATAAAAAACCGCCTGTTACGGCGGTTTAGTGTGATTTTGTTTGTTTAGTTAGAAGATACTGATCTCTTGCGTATCGTCGCCCATGACATCGACCCAAATGCTGTCGAACGCCATGATCAAATCAATCTGCCATTGTTGAGGGGTTATCCCGCGTAATCGGAAGTAAGCATTCATTTCTGACCATTTAAGCGAGGTAAGCCCCATTGAACAATCACGTCCTCGGCTGATTTCCTCGAACCATTGCCACTCTTTTTCAAGCATTGGCGGGATTTCAGGCGGATTGAGTAATTCAGGGGCTTCAACACCTGTCTGCTCGTAAATCTCGGTGATTAATTGCCAGCGAGATTGTCCGTCTTTTCCAACTTTGCGTAATTTGAGAAGCGCCCTTGATTGCTCAAGGGCTTCTTCGATTACGCTGCAATAAAATTTGCCTGTTCGTCCAGCTGAGCGTTGATCTGTTCGCGCACCCAGTTAATGCCAAGCAAATGCTCTTTGACCGCTGCCGTACTAAATTCAACGGGCTTGCCCTTTTCTTCGACACCTTCCCAGCCAACAACACAGGCTGCTAATAGGTCGATGCCCTGCTGTTCGATTTCAGCAAAGCTAACACCCGCTTTGCCTGTACGTTGAGCTTTTGCCTCAGCTACTCGCATTTTGTCCGCAAGCCGGATGCCGAGATTGCGTGGTGCATCTGCTTCACGACTGATCAGCTTCAACTTGATGCCAATGCCCTTGCCGTTTACTGGGTGAGTGAGTTCAAACTCATGGGTAATGCCGTTTTCTGCTGCATTGAGTTCGTTAAGTTTTGAAATATCCATTGTTACTCCTTATGAATCGCTTTCTGTTGGTGTACCTGACAGGCGAATAGTTAGGCTGCCGCTCATAACATCGGCAACGCTGACTTCAAATGATCGTGACCGCACAGTTCCCAAGACTTTGAATTTCGCCCCATCGGGGAAGGTAATGCGGAACATACGGCGCAGCCCATCTTTGTTCGCCTTGATGATCTCTTTGTATGCCTCGCTCTTCGGCACATAATGACCTGCAATAGTGAGGTTGCCGGGGTCTTTCATCCCCACGGCGAACTCTTTAAAATCAGCTGATGCGAGCGTCGTAACGTCGATTTCGTCTGATTCAATACCTGACCATGAGATTGATTTGGTCAGCGTGTCCAGACTTTGGAAATCTGCACCGCTTTCGCCTGAGGACATGTCTGTCACTTCGGCTTTGCTCATTTCAATGCTTGTCCCTTTGGACAGCAAATATTCACTTCCAGCCATGTTTAGCTCCTGTAATTAACTGTAATCGTGATCGCATACCATCCGTTGACGTATAGCCCTTGATTCCGACAAGTCGGCTGTTCGATGGTGATATGCTTAAGTTTGCCCACCGGATACAAAGCAATGATCTCGTCAGCCAATTCATCGGCTTCGACAACGCTTTGCCTTTGTGGTGTGTATAGATTGATTTGGAAAATACCGTGCTGTTTATCCCCCGTGAACGTGTCAAACGTGGTTTTAGCTGGTATCAAGTGTGTTGTTAGATAGGTTGATTCCTGCACTGGTGTATCAAGGTTTTCAAATACGACAGGCAACCCCTTGGATAGCCCAAAATCGTAAATAATCCCCTCTAGTGCAGCCCTTATGGTGCGTGCTGTGACCATATTTTCTCCGCGACTGATTTCATCTCTTTGGCTGTGATGCGAACCATGCCTTGTGGTGCTTGCACCGAAAATATGCCGCTTCCTACCTTGGTCGTTTTAGCCCCGACACCGGGATAAAGCCCATATTCGACAACAGGCGCATATTCCTTGTCCGTCCAAATTGAGACGGCTTTACCCCATCTCGGATCGTTGTCAGAAATTCCCCACGACTGTCGCAGTTCGCCCGTGTCTACTGGCGTATGCGCTTTGACCCCGTTATGCGCTTCAATGACCGTCTCGCGCATGGTTGCGTCCAAAGCCTTATTAACCTTGCTCACCCATTTTTCAACATCGCTCGCAAAGCTCATCGCCGCCCCGCAAGGTTGTAAACAACTGGCGTACCTGCTGGATTGGTTTCTTTGACGTTGATGATTTTCCACACTGCGCCATTAACATCACTGATGGTGTCGCCTGTAGTTGGCACAAAAGTCAGCCCCTTTGCTGATAGCGTGATGCTTTTGTCGCCTATCTCTACCAACGATCCATCGGCATAAGCTTGTCCAGAACCGACAAGTTTCATGTCAGACAAAACAGCGATGCCTTGCTGTGTTTCGGTTGTGCTTGTCGTCACCGCGCCCAAATGTGGGTTGTAGCCACTAATAGCCTTGCGCTTAATCGTCACGGGCTGCCCAAACTCTGCAATCAGCTCGGCGCCGGCGTCCTGCATTTCCTGATAAAAACTCATCCGCGCACCAGCCTTGCTGATCCGCGTTGCTTTTCAATCAAGCCATCAAGCATCTTGGCAACGTAACTAAACCGCTTTGCGTCTATGCCGCTTAATTCGCGGTATGAGACGCTGATTTCGCCAACGCTGACACTTGCCTTATCCGCTGTCTTATCGGCTGTCAGCTCGCCAGCATGTAGCGCCAACTCACATACAGCGCGGACAACCGCACTGGGGACAGCCTCGCCATTCCTCATGCGGTCATTCAACCCGTCTTTAAGCGGATAATTGACATCGAGATAATCAGATGCCGCCACCAGCGCTCGCTTTTTAGCCTTTTCATCCAGCGCTTGCCATTGTTCATGGCTTGGGCGCGCTTCATGATAAGCATCAGCTTCTGCTGTTTCGACATAGGCGTTAATCACTGCGCCAACTCCTGCAAATAAGCCTTCTTGGCGTCTGACGGATACTCAATACCGCGCTCATCAAGCAGGGTTTTAAGCTCGTCAACCGTCATCTTTGCAACGTCTTTTTGGCCTTGATCTTCTGATTTTGGCTCTTCCCAATCGTCAGGTTTAAAGCGGGCATCGATGATCCGATACCCTTGCTTGCGCAGCTCTGCTTTCCGTTCAGGTGTGACTGGATGCGGCTCGTAAATCACATCTTCCTTTTTCATATCGCCCCCTACTTATCCGCATCGGCAATAGTGATAACGCCAGCAGTGTCTTTTATAGACGTTGCGACTTTATCCCAGTTCGCGCCAGTAGCCAGTTCGGCATCGCTTGGTGATTTGCCGCCGCTCGCTTCATCCCATGTGTAGCCTTTCAACCCCAGACCGTAGCTGTAATCAACCTGTAATGAGGTTTCAATACGCTTCTTGCCGTTCACGGTTTCGATGTTCGATACAACATCACCACCATCTGAGACGATAGCTGCAGAATCAGCCAATGACAGGACTTTGCCCTTGTTTGGTGATCCAGCTTCATACAGCGCAGGCGCATCAGTGACGATGGCCACTTTGCCGAGAATATCCACGACACGAACATTGCCAGCCAAGAACAACTGATTAGCGTTGGCAAGGTTGTGGGCAATAAGCTTGTGATAGGTCGCGCCACTCATAACATCCGCAACCAACACAGAACTCATATCGCCAAATTTGGCATGTGCGCCGTTCATCGCGCCATAAGACAGCCCAGCAGTGCCGGATACGTCATTAGTGGCGTCCGCCTGATTAGAGATAGCCGCAACAAGTGCCGCAATAGACGTATTGAGTTGATCTTTTAACATCAAGCTGGCGAAGGTGCGTGATGCAACCTCAATCCCCTGTGCCGTTGGGCGACGTAGCCAAGTCATCTGTGATGGCTCATACACGACTGGCCCGATACCACCAGCAACTTTGACGCTGGTCCGCTTCAGTTCTTTAAGGTTGGTGGTTGTTGCTGCATCATTTGATTCGTAACGATCAACGCGGCGCTGTGCGCTTGCAAGTGATGCAAAAAATGATTCCTGCAAGAAATCCCCTGTAAATCCCTCTGTGGTCAGACGGATTGCACCATTAGACGATGCGTTAAACTTTTGGATCATCTGACCCAAAGTTTCGATAGTCGCAGGCATGATGTATTGGTTAAATACCTGCATTTCTGAAAGTGCCATGTGGCCTCCTTAATCTTGTAAATTGAATTTCGCTTTGTAGTAAGCCTCGCGCTCTTCTTTTGTGCCGCCAGGATTACCTTTAGATACACGCCCTCCGGCGTTATTACCCAAGCCGCCGCCTTGCGGTGCAGGGAACCAATGTGGTGCTTTCTCTTTCATGTCCTCAAACCAAGCCTTTGGCGTTAATGGTTTGCCGCTTGAATCAAGCACCCCTTCTTTTGCGACGATTTCACCGTCTTCGTTCACTTCAAATGCACCCTTGGCGCGATAAATTGCGTCGTCATACGCAGATTTGTGAATTCCTGTCTCGCTACCTGCTGCCCGGATTTCGTCAGCCAGTACGCGGTCGGTAAATTTCTCGGCTCGCTTATTTGCTTTCTCAAGCTCAGCCTTGTACTTGGCTACTTCCTTTTCGTGCGCCTGCTGCATGCGCTCTGTGCGCTTGTTCAGCACTTCATCAACTTTGCCAGCCTTGATTAACTCTGCTTCCTCATCGTCGGAGAAACGCTTGATAATTGATTTCACAGTGTCAGGGTCGATACCCTCAAACTGTTTCAAGTGTTCCTGTGCTTCTTGTGCCGCTTTCTTGGCTTCTTTTTGCTTGTTGATAAGCTCGCCATTTTTGCTCTTCAAGCCTGAAACGATTTCGTCCAGCTCGGCTTGGGTATAGGTCTTATCACTATCACCCTTTTCGGCTTCACCTGAGCCGCCGCCTTCTCCACCGCTATCACCCTCACCGCCAACTGGTGCGTAGTATTTGCGGATCATGTTGCGATATTTCATATTCATGTTTACTCCTTGAGTATCACGCCCTTTGGGCATTAAAAAACCCGCATATAGCGGGCAATAAAAAACCAGCGGTTAAGCTGGTGTATTCGGTTTGTCTAGTATCTCGCTTTCAACTCTTCCAACGTCAATGGGCGCCCTGTCTGGTCGAGCATGTCACGCATGGTGATCTTGCCATCACGCCATAGGGCGGCTTTGCCTTTGCCAAGGATGTCGTCCTGTTCGGCAACACTCTTGCTTTTCAGCCAATCTTCATAGGTTGTCTTGGCTGGTACTAAGCCATCGGCACTTGCTCGTGTTCCGTGTTCCATCATTGCCTTACGGTGTCTTGTCACAAGTAGCATCACGCTGCGGCAGCGCGGATGTAATGGCGGCCGCTGATAGGGTATATCGTGGCCTACGGGCTTTTTATCCATATCCCAAAGCAGATTGTCACGGGCGCGGCAAATGTCGCTTGTGCGGCTGTCTAGCGTCGATAAATGCTGCTCACCTTGCAATATGTCGCGATTGTTGTCGCGTAAAATCTCACTCGCTCTGCTTGATACGCCAGCGGTCGCCGTAATTACAAGCGTATCCGCATGGCGTCGGGCGAGTTTGATCTCATCAGCCAATATTTTACTGATCTGTCGGTGCAACAAACCATCAGCCATACCCTGTCTGACTGTGCGCTGGAATTTGAATACGGTGTCGCGGCTTTGCTTCGTCCACCAGTCATCAAGACCAGCACCATTAATCAGCGGCAATTCATGCGCGAGGTCAGCCAGCTTTGGCATGCCCAACTCAATACCATTTTTCAGGTAGATGCTGTGTAGCATCGGTATTTCAGCCGCCAACAGTGCGGTCATTGCTGTCTCTGTTGTCGTGTGGGCCTCGATATAAGCAGCGGTGATCGCTCTGTCTATCTCATTGACCAGCTTCCGCATAGCTCGGCGGCTCATATTCTCGACATATCCGGCCAGAATAAGCCCTAGCGCGTGTTTTAGCCCTTTGGATAGCCTACGGTCAACCTCACGCCTTAAATGCGCGTCATGGCGCATTAATTCGATGCGATGGTCGAGCAGTTTATGAATCAAATTCTGCATTCATGCCATCCATTTTGGCTTGTTCGGCTTCCCATTCGACATCACTGCCAATGATTTCTCGTTTCTTGGCTTCGTTGAATACTGTCTCGGCACTAATAATGCCATCGGTGTACATGTCTCGCAGCATTTGCATGGTTACTGATGGGTTGTAGTCAATATCCATATTGCCGGATATTTCGACGGTGCCGCCTTCTTTTTTGCCCAGCCACAGCGCGAACAGGTACAGCATTTGGCCAACGGCATCTTCCAAACGGTTCGCGTAGCTTTTCAGCGTTGATACTTCGCGTGTCTGTTCGTCTTTGGCTTGGCTATCGGTAAAGCTATTGCTCGATTTGACCAGCAGCTTAGCACCAGCTGTGCGCATGTCTTCTTCCAGCTTTTTAAGTGATTCCGCACCTGCGCCGATACTTGCGCCAGTGTGCTCAATGTAACGAATATCTGTACCACTCGGCATATCGATTGTTGAGCCGCCGATTTGTAGTTTTTCGCTGTCTTCCACACCAAAACGCGCCAACATAGGCACACGCGCACAGTGCAGGATGTTGTCTTGATCGCTTTGACTCTGCCAATGTTTGACGTTCAGATGAGCCAGCTCTAACAATGGCGGACGGCCTGTAAAGAACCCTGATCGCTCGGTGTAAAGCGCAACAACAGGTACGACATCAATCGAAGTTGTAACCTCGTCGTGCAGCGCATAGCCTTGGTCACCCTTTCGGTAAATCTTACGAATGCCAGGCTCTAACACGATAACCTGCTGTGTGGTTTTTTCGCCAAATTCCCCTTCGTCCTCAACTACGCTCTCAATGTAGCGGAATTGGGTACAAACCTCGTTGCCGTTGATGCGTTGACTTCGCCACCCAAGCACACTCGACACAGGCACATGGATCGCATGCGGACGTAAACCAAGTGCTTTAGCATCGGCCATTGTCTCGACGCCATCACCGCGCTGGTAATCAACAACGCAGTAGCTAACGCCATATGCAAGCGCATCACGAAACCAATCAGCGCAAAATATCTCTAGCTTATTGCCGACAGCATCAATGTCCTGTAAATCAATACCATCTGGAATACCTTTAGGGCTCATATCGCTGTAAAAAACACGGCCAACCATACTGGCAACAGTTTCTTTCAGCGCTGGGTAAAGTGTCGATACGTTTACCCTAGCTTTATAGGCATCGTCGTTCTCAAGTGGCCACTTAGGCAGATACGTCTGCCCCGCTTCGCGCATGGCTTCGGTACCGCCAAGCAATGTTTCAATTACCGCATTACGTGTGTGCATTTCACTCACTACGCTACTTTTGCTGCTGACGTCTGTCATAATCTGAATCCTGTTTGGGTCGCTGTTGGTTTCACTATTGGGTAAAGCTTCACAATTGGATAAGTGCCGGCATCGGTTACGTGGTCAACACCCACAGACTTGTCCGGCATCCCGTTCTTGTCATAAATCTGTTGTTCAAGCCCTGCTGTAAACTCAGGGCAACGCTTGGTGTTCACAAACAAGCGGCGTTCACCTAGTCCATTGCAAAGCATGGCATTAGTTGCGTTCACCCGGTCTTTGATGCTTGGGTTCGTCAAATCTACCCGTAATCTGAATCTATGCTCTCGCAGGATGCTTAAATCCGACTTACTCGCTTCTTTTGAGCTTGTGTTCTGGCCACTGGCATCAGGGTAAATTGTGATTGCGTGGTCTTCGCCGTATCGTTCCTTGAGCATCTGCGCCATAGTTGGCGTGTCTCTCACGCCCGTTAATTCATCTACTGCATAAGGCAAACCATCACGGATCACGTAAATCACCGCCGCCATTTTCAGGACGTTAAAGTCCATCCCGACATGCAACGGCTCACCTTTTCTCATTTCAGCGTCCGTGTCATTCAGCTTGCGATCAAAGCAGTTCCAAACTGACCCGCTTTCCAAGTTGACGAATTGCCCGTTGAGGTAAGCCTCAATTAGTTGCGGCGGGTAGCTCTCCTTAAGTGTTGATATGTAGTCTTCGGGCAGGTTCTTGGCATTGTCATATGTGGATGCTTGTAGCAATCCATACATACTCGCCAGCCTTGGGTTATTCCGTGGCGCTTTGACAAACTGTTCGTAAACGAAGTTAAAACCTTCGGGTGTGGTCGTTACGTCAATGCCGTTACGCAGCCCTTCACGCTTGTAACGCATACGAGCAATGATCTTTCGCCAAGCAATCGTGGCCTTCTTCTTATCCATCACGTCGATTTCATCAATCAACGCATGACCAATCTTGAAGCCGATAATACTGCCAGGCTTATCCATTGATCGGCACTTCACCAAACACCGAACTTTTCCGCCACGCCATAGTTTTACTTCCCTGTTGGCGTACATGGTTTCAGCGATATAACCGCAGCTCTCAGCCACCTCTTCCATTGTCGGATAAAAGATGTCTCGAATATGTGCATAAGTCGGGGCAAAATACCCCGCATTGATGCTCGGATATACCTCGGCGTGAGCAATTATTCCTGTGCAACCTACCCATGTTTTACCACCTCCAAACCCGCTAATAAAAGCCTTGAATTTATGCGGCATCTGCATGAATTCGCCTTGCGGTCTATTCAGGGTCGGCACGTGCGTCCTCAATCACAAAGCGGATTGGCTCTAAGGTTTCATCTTGGTTGATGGCCTTGTCACCCCAAGCCTGTACGCCAACGTGCTTACCAAGTAACTCAAGGTTTTTCACCTTGTCCGGGAACTTGATCTTCTTAACGATGGTTGCCAACTCTTCGCTATTGCCAATCTCATGCACATCAAAGCCTGAAATACTGGTTCGCCATGCCTTTGGCCACTGCTTGATTGGTAGTAGGTTATTGTTATCGTCCAGCAAGTCGGCAATATCCAGCTGATCTACTTCTATAAGGCGGTTTAACACATAGTCCGCATCGATATTTATGCGGCTATTTCTCTTTTCTTGTGCCTCTGAAATCGCATTTTGGATTTCAGGTTTCTTCAGGTTCTCTTGCCCTATTGAGTAGGCACTTTTTTTACTATAACCAGCTCTTAATGCTGCCTGCGTGGCATTTAAATCAATCAGATACTCTGCCACGAAGCGCCGTTGTTTTTCGGTCAATCGTGACACTTCTTGTACCTCTTTTCCTATATTTAATTATCGCCCTTTAACACCAGCGACGATGTCGTAAATTTTGTCAACTTTGGCACTCATATCTCGCATGTCTGAGCGAAACATTTGCATTTGTGCATTGTTGTACTGCTCAATGCGCGCATCTGCTGCTTTCCGCTCGTTTTCTTCGCGCAGTATCATCGCTCTGTATTCAGCCTGCATAATGTCCATTTGCTGTCTGATCAACGCGCGGTCATTCTCCCCAGCGTAGTAATTAGCGACACCGCTAACGATAAACCCGAATACCGCAACAGCTATTGTGATCCAGTTGCCAATGCTCATCCTGTTCTCAGTTTTCGGCATGTTCACAGTTCACCTCCAGCAGTCGCGCATAGCTGATCAATGCAGCATCTCTGCGCACTAATGATGCGTATGCTTCGTCACTCAATGTCTCTAGTTCTGACGCACTGATAGTCGGTAATACAGGACGTGGCGGACACGGATACTGCACGTGCTCATACCGTGTAGTAGTGCAGCCAGTCAGTAGTGCTAACGCAAATAACACAACAAGCCATCTACCAACCGCTTTCAAAACGATCTCTCTTACCATCTCTCAAATCCTGCTCTATTCGTTCCTGTCGTTTAGCGTTCTCAGTTTGCGCGTCATTCGTGCGCTGTATGTGTTCAATGTTTCCCTGATTCTCGATCATCAACTTTTCGTTCTCGCGTTCGACCCGCTCTGCACGTTGCCGCTGGTGATACGCATAGCCGCCTAATGTGGCGATTGTCAGCAGTAACGTGACCAGATACGCGCCAATTGTTTTTAATCTATCAATCATGGCGGCGTACCAGCTTGACGATTAGCGCTAGCCCGCCGATCAGTATCAGACTAGCAAGCGCCCAGTGGATTGGGCTGTTCCCTGATAACGCCGTGAGCAATCCGCCAGCCTGCGCAACTACTGCGCCCATTGCTGTAGGGTTTTTCAGTGTGTCGTTAATCGTGTGAGATAGCTTTTCATCGCCATGTGCTTTGGCTGGCTGTTCTTTGTTTGGCTCCGGTATAAACGAATTTGGTAGCGCAGGATCATCAAGCATACGAGCATGCTTTTTTACACTTGCGACACGCCGCTCCCAGCCTTTCCCGAACGTACCCCACGTTTTTAGCGACTGCATATATTCCAGTCGACTATCGCATAGCGCATCGATCAGCAGTCGTGGTGAGAATTGCCCGATAGCCGCCAGTGTCTTGCTACCCATGATGCCGTCATCCTGCACCCCGACAATCCGCTGCACAAACTTAACCGCACGGCTTACGCCTGAGTTAATAGCAAAATCCAACACGGCATAGTCCACACCTGCTGGCAATGCGTCATACCTGATCATGTCTGCGTAGTTTGTTTTGTAGATGCGAGCGACCTCGGTTTGCGTGATTTCTCTCACACTCCGGGTTGATTGCCCTTCGGCCTTGCGCCATGCGTCATACGTTGCCTGTGTGATGCCGTAGTTTGTTGCACCGCCCGGATCTGCCTTGTGATTGCTGAACCCGCCTTCGGACACGGCAACCCACCGCATCACCTGCTCATATGTGTGTTTTGCCATGTGATACTCCAATTAGTGCGGCGGCCACAGTGAAACTTTCACAAACGCCATGACCGCCGGAAACGAAAAAGCCCCGACTACTGTCGAGGCTTGACTAAATATGTTCTCTACCGTGCAGCGAAGCGTGCTCTCATTAACGTTCCCCACGGTTTATTAAAATCATCTGCTTCTGAAATCAGCTGCTGCTTATATTTCCCGACCAGTCCATCTTTAACGATGATGACATGCTCGCCATCCTTGCGAGTATCAATCGGCACCATCACAACATGTGGCGGTGGCAATTCGTCTACAGGCTGTAAATGGCGCTCTTGCAAACCGCGTGTTTGCTCGCTGATATTCAGAAAGCGGCAAGCATCCGAATAGCGCTCTTTTCTAATCTCTCGCACCGATGCCGCTTGAACATAGGCGAACAGCTCATGATAGACCGCTTGCCAGTGTTTACCTGTCCGATACACCATTTCGCGAACGCCCTGCTTGATGTGAACCAGCTGTTCATCGTTGATGTATGGTGACGGTGCGACCGTGGCAAGAAATGCTCGAATGACGGCAAGATGCACAATCGCATCAATCCAAGCACCATAGGCTACTACGATCTCTTTACAGGCGTATGTGCCACCGTTTACTCCGCGTACTATTTTGATAGATTCGGAAAGTTGCAGATTTGCACCTTTATTGATTTCATTATCAATTTCGGCGATTAATGCTTGGGTTTGTTCATTTCTCAGAAAGAACGCTGGCTTGTGCTTTACTTCACCGCCTGCTGCTTTGTGCAGGTCGTTGAGAGAGTAAAGACCGTCGATGCAACGAATGTTGGTATCGAGAATGGATAGTTTAGCCATGACTGACTCCTTATGTTTTAGTTTAGTATCGCCACATAATAGGGTGGCGGGCCTCAACTACCGACATAAGACGGCTGGCGGTATTTCCCGAAGGTGTTTTATTTCCGCCTATCAACCCGCCATAGAAACTGTTTTTTGCGTCACACAACGATAGGACACACAGACACAAAAAAACCGCATTGCTGACGGGTGCGGACGACCGCTTATGTTTTAGTAGTAAAGTCAGCATACAAAAAAGCCGCTGCGATTGCAACGGCTTTGAAAGAGGCGGTGGTCGTATTGAATTCGTTAATTTGCGCTGGTCTATTTTGTCTTACCTAGTTGCTCTCGAATAATCCCAGAAATGATTGCCCCCATACCACCACTAAATAAGACTGACTGAATTTTGCTGAGCTGCGAGGGGCATAGCCATGTCAGTGACTTGGGCGCAATGTAGTGCCAAGACCAAACAAAAAGGGCAGCTAAAAATAAAAAGGTAAAAACCACAGTTATAATGACAAGCATACACCCATATGTTTTTAGCCATCGTTTATCATTATTTTCTCTAATCTCATCTAAGCTTAGCCAATTTTTATCTTCTTTCCTAGGTTTTGACATCAACCATCGAAATGCAGCTTTTTTGTTGTCATTACTTTGGCTAATGACTTCTTCATAGTGCTGCTTCGAAGACTTCCCCTTATCAGTCATTACCCGCAAGCTCCCGATAATGCTGTGCAATCAACTCTTTTGGTATTTCTATATGGCTTACCCCTGGAACATAAACCTTAGTCCAAGGTGTACCTGCTTTATGAGTTCTATACGACAATGCTACACCATCTAACCCTTTGTATTGGTTATAAACAGCTTCTAAGAATTCCCTATCATCAGGAGTAACATCAATATCATTTGCGTCACCTATAACATCTAATGGTATAGGATTACGCCCAAATACTTTAGTGGCGTGATATATATCAGGGATTACTGGACCATATTTCCATGCTTCTATTCGATTATTGAATAGCGGCTTACCACGCAAAGCCATACTCCACCCATCTGCAATATAGGTTAACTTCACCAATTGCATAGGGGTGAGTGATTTTTCTTGTGCTTTTGCGATCTTGAGGATCGCATCGGCAACGTATAATACGTCATACATATTCAATCCTCCTTAGCCTTTAAATATCAAAAACATAGTCAACAAAGCCTACTAATTGGCTGATATTCTACCATTAGAATTACGGGAATCGGCAAAAGGTGAAGAAAATATATATCGTGGAAGCGGGAGCCGGATTTGAACCAACGACCTTCAGGTTATGAGCCTGACGAGCTACCGGGCTGCTCTATCCCGCATCAAATAAAAATGCCGGAAGCGTGTTTTCTGTCACTTCTTCCAGCTTGACTAAATAGTAGCAGTTTCCGCCTAGGCTGGCAAGGAAAATTTTCACCTTTACCGAAATTAATCAATTTGTTACTGCAAAAATTGCACCATCCAAAAACGAATGTCCCTGCATCCGTCTATTCTGTAAAGCAGCCTTACTACAACCACACTCTCTAGCCGCGTATTTATCATCAAAAATACCCTTCTGATAGCGTACTAAAATAGCCTCGTGTGCTTTTGGATACCTTATCTTTAGCGCTTGCAGTGCAGTATTCACTTCCTCGGCTTCATCGTCACTCAAAGGGTCGTAGCTGTCCGGATCAGCAGGCACTTTGATCATTTTCCCGATCAAGCACACAGGCTCATCAGGTTTGCCAGTATCAACCTGATTCCAGCGCCGCCAGCGCAGTAAATGATGTTCTATTGCGTAGTTACTCATTGCCTCGCCCCTGTAAAAATATAGCTTGCTTATGTGTAACCGATTGATTACAATATTTAGCATGAAATACGAAATCACCCAGACAGAAATTTTCGCCAAATGGCTGCGAAAATTGCGCGACAGACAGGCGCACAGCATTGTGCTGAAACGCCTGCGTATGATTGAGGTACTCGGACATTTTGGCGACCACAAACCGATCAGTGACGGTGTAAGTGAACTGCGAATTCGCCACGGAAAGGGTTACCGCGTTTACTACACAGTACAAAATGAACAAGTCATTCTGTTGCTGGTAGGGGGTAACAAAGACACACAGGATCGGGATATCAAGAAAGCCCGCGAGTTGATGAAAGAATTGAATAACGAGGAGTGAAATATGAAAACAACACCATTTGACGTTAGTGATTACCTTGAAACAGAGGAAGACATTGCAGGATATTTGCAAGCCATCCTTGAAGAAAACAACCCCGCCCTGCTCACCGCTGCACTGGGTGATATTGCCAAAGCACGCGGTATGACAGAGATTGCCAAAGCCTCCGGCGTTACCCGTGAAGCGCTGTATCGTGCCCTGCGTGCAGACGCAAGTCCCCGCTATGAAACCATAGCCAAAGTAATTAGTGCCTTGGGCTTGAAGTTGACTGTTGCACCGGCTGATAAAGCTATCATCTAAAGTCATTGCCAACTCTCAAACTCTAAATATCCTGTCTCGCCCTGCCGCCGTTTAGCCTGCATTTCCTTGAGCTGTGCGCGATAGTGAGCTGCTATTTCCTTTTCCTCGGCTTTCGGCACTTTGTGCTTGGCGTTCTTCATATCGACAAGCATCTCAAGCCGCGCCTCACCAATTACCGATTCAAGCCATCGCCCTGCTTCGTACGGATTGCCACCGAACCACTGATGGCATGAGAAACACAGAGCCAGCGCATTATCAGCGTGCCAGCGTGTTATTCTGTGTCTGCGGCTGAAATTGTGCGAGCAATGCAAACCTGCGCTGTTTTCTGGGTACTGTTTGCCGCATCGTTCGCATGTCCAATTAGCTCTCTCGCGTATGCACTTTGAGAATGCAGCATCAGCTGGTGATGTTTTCATACACTACCTCCACTCAATGCCGCACTGCGCTGGATCACGCAGGTAATGTTCAGCCTCACCCATGCGCATGGCTTCGAGTGCCTCTGTGAACTCGCGAATACTGAGCAACCGTGTACTTTTCACACCACTGGTACCAAGCACTGTGCAGGTGTATTCATACCCACGGCTATCAAGTAACATCTCGATAATTTCCACGGCATTTTTGGCGTTGGTACACCCTTTCATCACTGGCAGGAAATAACGCAATTTGCACCGCCCAGCCTCATACACCCGATCATTTCCAGTGCTTCTAGCAATATCTCCAAACCACATTTGCATTGTGTTGTTCTGCTGATCGCTTCGGCTCTCGCGCTCATTTTTGACTGTTACTTTTGGTATACCGCCTTTGCTCTGTATCTCGCGGATATTGCCCAGCATGTTTTGCAATACGTCGTTATTGCGGATGTAGTAATCACTCATACCGCAAACCTCCGACCTGTCATGACAGATACAGCGTTGCGCATGTTGTTTTCTACGTGATAACTTCGCCGCCAATCTCCGCCAATCCATTCAAAACCGAACCATGCGTTATCGCGGCGCACCAGCTTAATCGGCTCTTCATCAAGCGTATGAGTAGTGCCTTTTGGGATAAATATGCGAGGTTTGATTTTCCGTGGCATTGCTCGCGGCTTATCCTGCTTAGATACTGGCCGCGCAGGTGCTACGTACTCATTGAGTGATTTAATATCGGCATCTGACAATTTGAGCGCATCAAATGCAGCCTGCATCTTTTCGTCGCTGACATTGCTGCCGCCAGATTTGTGCAGTGATCCACCGTGTAACCAGCGAGCTGTTGTCGTCGGGCTGATGCCTATTTCCTTGTACACAGCTTTTTTACTGCCGTACTTTTTAATCAAACGCTCTGCAAACTCTGCGGGTGTCATGCTGCGCCTCCTTTCATGCTTGCGAGGATTGCGTCTAAGCCGTCCAGTAACTCGTCTTTCGGCAACGGCTTTGATTCGATTTTCAGCGTCTCTTTTGGCAGTTCTGGCAACTCACCACCAGCATCCAAATGCGCCTGCAATGCTCGATAGCAGCGATTAAATTCGCGTTGGCCGCGCTGGTTGTCGTGTAGCATCCATTCCCACTGCGCCTTGCTGTAGCGGATCATCCACAGTGCCTCAGGTAATTTCTGCTCACGCTCGATACTGCGCCAGCGGAATATGTTTTGACGGATGTCGTCTTTGCTCGCTACGCCGTTGCCTGTAGCCTCGCCACACAACTCCAGCAGCTTATCGAGCGTCAATGGCTGCAATTCGCCACGCTGTACCGCTTTCATGCCAGCAAATAACTGCGCTTCGGTCAGTTCACCAATAGCGCGTTGCCACTCGGTGTTGCTCTCCCACTGTGTGCCAAAATTGGCTGTGAACAGATGCCCGTGGCGCTGTGCCAGTGTTTTCCAAACATGCGCCAGCAACTCAGCCAGACGCTTGCGATTGTCCTTCAGCTTCATCCCAGAACCCTGCTGCATCGAGCTTTGCCCATGTTTCTGCATTGGCTTGATCGACTTGTTCTGGTGCTGAGAGTTTGCGACCTGTGCCGCGATTGTTGCTGCTGACTGCATTGCTTACTCCAAAATTCTGATGTTCTCGCTGGTATGCTTCGGCATGGAAGCCTCGGTGTTGCATCTCGGCAGCAAACTGCGCTGCTGCCGCTGGTGTTATTCCGGCATTACCCGCCTCTCGGCAATGTCTCTGCCAAGCTGTTTTGGTCATTGGCTTGCCAGCTCGGCATTGCCACCAATCACGGGCTACTTGCTCGTCAACGCCTTCGCTGATCAGGAATGCGACAAACTGGTCTTCCGGTGATTGCTTGCGCTTTTGTTTCTGCGCAGTGGATTTTGGCGCGGGCGGGGGGGCGCTCTCACTTCCTGAAGTAACTTCCTGAAGTGAATTACTGGTAGATTTCTGTTCCTTATACGAATGTTGATTTTGCAGTTCGTCGGCTGTTGAATCTGAACTCCCCGAATGTTGATTTTGCAGTTCGGGGCTGTTGGGATTGCATTTCGCGGCTGTTGCACCGAAAACGAACTCAGACAGCAGGTCTTCTGCCGCCTGTTCGTTTAGCTTGAAGTAGATACGGTGTTCAATCCGGCGCTCTGTTTCGACTAACAAGCCTCTTTCACGCAATTTCTTGCGTGCTGTACGCTGTTCTTGAACTGTCAGTCCTGTTTCTTTCTCGATTTCAGCGGCTGATTTATAGATACCCAGCTCACGGTCAACCTTGCCTTCCCAGTACATGAAATGGCTGAATAGAATGACTGCATTAGCGCCACCCAAAGGCTTTGCCAACTTCGGATAATAGCCAATCGGACGCCCTACAGTTTTGAGCATTTGAAAGAAGCTCATTCCCCTACCCCCTCTGGCATCTTCGTGCCTTTAATGCTGTTACAGCTACGGCACAAGGTCTGGAGGTTGTCTATGTCATTTGAACCGCCTTTGCTTTCAGGAATGATGTGGTCAATAGTTAGGTCTTTTCTGATGCCACAATGCTTACAAGCAAATTCATCACGCTCAAAAACCTTCATTCGTTTGCTTTGCCCAATCGCTCGCTTTTTGTATCTTTTCTCTGGCTCAGGTGGGGTATAACTAAGCCCCATTTCAGCGGCTAAAATATTCCCAAATCGAACCATTAAATGGCCGCCATGACCATCACCCCAATGTTGAATAGCCTTGGCAGATCGGATAGCTTCTAGAGCTAACCGGTCAAAGTCCTCTTGAGCCTGACGCTCTTTCTCTATAGCGTCGGCATAGCGATCAAGGTCATTCACTGCACACCTCCTCGCGCCAACCTGTGGGCATGGACAGTCGCAGGACGCCCGTAGCGCGTTGGCACAATTACTTCTCTGCTCTCAATATCTAGCTGATGCCGCAGGTCACTTAAACGGCTGCGGAATGTCGAGCCAAGCCCATATTCCAGCGCATCGCGATATGTGATCTCTGCGCCTGTTTCGAGCATCCAGCGCAATATTGTTTCGTGGGATGGGTAAACGCCGTGGCACTCACGATGTGCGTTGATACGCCGCACAACGGCGCTGTGCTGCTGTTCTGTCATCATGCCGTGCCTCCGTACGATTCAGGGTCAATCCATCCCTCAGCAATCCAAGGTGGGTTAGGCGCTGGCATCCAGCACACAACAACATCAATCTCATAAACATCGCCTGTTAATTCGCCGTAGCCATTCCAACCATTTGCTGCAATAAATCGCTCGCTTTCGCTGTCATAGAATCCGCAATAAACTTTGCTCCCGACCACAAAATTCAAATACATGTCGCATTCAGGTATCTGTTCGCTTGTGCTCAGCCATTGACCGAATTTCGTTTCTTGTGTCATAATCACTCCTGTCCTATCGCGCGTTTCCATGCGCGTGTTGAAGCCGCTGCCCTACAGCGGCTTTTTTATTTTCCAAGTCGTCAGCCATCGCATTTGCTGCGGCGGCCGCTTCTCGAAGCTCTTTAATCTGTGCGTTAACGTCACTGCCAGACATGGCAATTAATCCCTCGCCGATTTCCTTCATCACTGTTTCCGGCGTGATTGCGTCATTACTGGCTTGCCCTATACCGACCGTAATGCAGCCAAGCCGCTGATTCAGCGCGTACAACAGCGCGCATCTACGGTCATCCGGTAATGCCAAAATCAGAGCGTCTTCAATCTCGACTGGCAAACGGCATGAACCACCGTCCAAATACCGCATGACTTTCTCGGCATCACGCTTGGTGCGCTCAAAAACGTCATCGCGAGTGCTAAATTCGATACAGCGCTGTGCTTCTGGTACTGTCGCGTGATATTGCTCGACTACGTTTGCAGCAAAGCTTTGTTGTGATGTTCCGGTCTCGCGCAGATATGCGCTGATATGCTGCTCTATCAGCTTTGGGCGTGATAGCTGCGGACTGTGCCGCATTACATTGGCGTTAGGCATTGGCTACACTCTCCGTATTGTTTTTTTGAGAGGTGTAGATGGATGCGTCATAACGAAGTTTGCCGTCGGTCAGGCGTTCTAATTGCATTGCACGCAATTCGGGAACGACCTCCCCCCAGAGTGAAACCCCTGCTTTCCCGATACCTAAAGCATCGGCGACAGCTACTTGGCTGCCGAAATAAGAAATAACGTCTTGCTTGTACATGTGTCACCTCAATTTAGGTAACGCTAGTTTAGACTTCTAAACGAGATAAAGTCAATAACACTAAACCAAAAATAGTTTAGATTACTTAACTATGAACATATCAACCCGAATCAAAGAGCGCATGGCTGCTCTAAATCTAAAATCCGTGGACGTCATGCGGGCTACAGGCGCATCTAAAGGCGCAATTAGCCAATGGCGCTCAGGGGAAGTTGCGCCAAGCGCACAATACGCTGGGAAACTCGCTGAAATATTGCAGTGTGACTACAACTGGCTTATTAACGGTGAAGGCGCAGACCCATCATTGAGTAACGTGGAAGATGGGCCGGAACTTAAAAGCCGTATCCCTGTCATTGGATTTGCCACAGCTGGGGAATTCCAACATGTACGTGAACTAGAATCATATGAAGTTGAAGAATATATAGACAGTACATTCGTCCAAAATGGATACCGCTTTGCACTACGGATAAACGGCACGAGTATGGAAAACCCTGCCGACCCAAAGCACATCCCCGACGGCAGCATTGTGATTTTCAACGCATCAAAAAAAGAGCCTGAAACTGGTCAACTTGTGTTGGCTAAAGTAAATGGCGCGGATGAGACTACATTTAAAAAATTCGTCAGAGATGGGGAGCAAGTCTTTTTAGAACCGCTAAACCCACGATACCCGATCATCACTAAACCCTTCCGCGTGCTAGCAACAGCAGAAGAAATGACGAAGAGGCTGTAGTGTTTACGTCGCAGGTGATGGCGCAACCTGCCGTAAAATAAACGTGCTTAGACTGCCTCATGCGTTATCACGAGCGTTCATGCGTTATCTTTTCTTTAATGACTTAGAGTGATATTTGTTCTAAGATTGTATAAACATTTACACAACACAGGAGGCGAAAAATGCATTCAGTATTACAGATTGCCGACGCGTTCATTCGCCTCGGCATTGAGAACAACAAACCATTAACGCATTTACAGGTGCAAAAACTTTGCTTTTTGGCTCAAGGATATAGTCTAGCTATATCAGGTGAACCTATTTTTAGACAGGAAATAAAAGCATGGCCATACGGCCCCGTCATCCCATACCTATATACTAGATTGAAAAGATTTGGGGGTGAGCCAATTAGAGATAAAGAAGCGCTACCTACATTCCCACTCAAAGAGGAAAATCAAAGTTATACTACTTCATTGATAGACGTTATTTATTCTGGTTATGGCGATTGTAGCGGAGGCGAACTTTCAAACCTAACTCATCTTCCCGATACCCCTTGGGACATTGTTTGGAATAGGGAAAAATTTAGCACGATACCAACGAGCTTAATAAAGTCCTACTATAAAAATGAATTAAAAGATTTAATTGATGTCGAGTGAATCAAGTAACTCTAATAAAAAGGCTGATGAAGCTTCATTTGATAATACGCTTCAAAGGCTTCGTACTGTTTTAGAGCACGATAGGGAAGCATTAAAAAAGATAAATAGTGCTAGCTCACATAATAGCAAAACACAAAAAGGATTATTTACTCACAATAACATCAAAGAAGCGGACGTTTTTGGTAAGAACGATGCTTACGATGAATTCCAAAAAGAACTAGATAAGAACCGCAGAGAATTATTTCATACAGGGAAAACTGCGCGAAAGCTAGCTAAAGAGCTACAAGCTTTGAAAGAACGCAAAGACAATCATAAATTAAGAAAAAAATATATTCACAAACTAAGTCGGTTGATTGAAACCTGGCTATTTTTTAATGCTATTCTCATTATTTTTCATGCATTAGATTTTGGTTGGCTTACTTGGTTCAAACTCAGTGATAATGTTTTAATTGTGTTACTAACCACTACTACAGCAACTGTTCTAGGTCTATTTGCTATAGCTGCTCGCTGGTTATTTCCCAACTCAAAGAACACAAAAGAAGAAAAGAAATAACCCCCACTCAATATAGCCATAACCGCCCACTGAGGCGGTTTTTTTTGCGTCTCATATTCACTCAAATAAGAGCCACAACACAATTTGACGCTATGTAATAGCCACAAATATCAGCACAACACCGCCAGATGGCGGTTTTTTTGTGTCTGAAATTCAATACCATACAAAAATAAGTTTAGATAATTAAACAAATATGGTTTAGAACTATTGACCTATAGTGTTTAGATAGCTAAACTTACCCCATACGCTAACACAGGACACAGCGATGGGACACAAAATCACAAAAGAACTGCTAGAGCGCGATTTATGCGCAGAAAACCTCGAAATTGAGGAAAGCTGCGATTCGGTCTCTGTATATAGAACGATCACATGGCACGAGGACAGCTTCGACTGGTCATTAGGCAATCAAAGCGGACGCGAATGTTTTGATTCGCCAGACGAATGGCGCGGCGTAGTGTTTGAAGGCACTACTGCTCATTTCATATCTGACGCTGAATTTAGTAGTACAGACGCTAAAGATTTCAGTATCAGCATACCTACAGATCATGAGAGCGACGAGCTTATCGACTTTCTCACTCTAGTTGACCAGTGGCTTGAAGCCGAGATTGACGATCAGCCTGCCAGCGTTGAAGCAGTTGAGGAGGTCGCAGCATGAAAGCACTAAAAGCAACACTCACAGCGGCATTACTAGCCGCTGCCGCCCTTGGATTGGCAAACATGAGCTTAAACGCAGCAGTACACGAAGCAGACACAGCACCTCGCCCTACCCTTGCAGAACTAGATAACTGGTGCGGGCAAGGCGACCAAGACGCCTGTGAGGCGTATTTCGACAGAGTTAACGCAGGAGAGCAGCAATGAACATCACAGAAGCATTAAACGAGATTGTTGAAATCGGCAGCACCATAGCCCGACTTAGAGATGAAAGGGATCGTGTATCTCAGACTATCTCTAAGCTAGAGAAAAAGATATCGGGTAAAGGTAACACTCACGACCCTCTTTTAATAATGATGCTAAACGAAGAAATCTCGCAATCAGAAGGTCTTAAAAGAGCTATAGATCGCGATGTGCTAATCCATAACGGATACAAGATCACAATCCCCGCTGATGACGGTTATATCTGCGGCACTATCACTGTGACAAAGGTTTATACACCGGAGGATCAGCAATGAAGCAATTCCAAGGTTGGGCGCCTCTTTTTTCAAGCACATGGTGGGATGACATTCGCGCTCACACAGATCAAGAAGTAGCTGACAAAGAGGCTGAATTGAAGCAGCTGAAAGAGCTGCAGGAATTTACACGGCGCCGATCAGGGATAGCGCTCAGAAAAGCATTGGAACGAATGGGGAACGCAGCATGAAAGACCTAATTATCAGAGTTCACACTGAAATCGCGGACACAAATATTGAGCCGTTCCGCGCACAAGCTGAAAAGTATCTCGCAGATATCAACACAGAATTGCAGACGGATGAAGACTTTGCCCAAGCCGAGCAGGACTGCAAAGACCTGAAAGAGCTTGAAAGCAAAACACGCACTACGATTGAAGAAGTTGTTAACGGTAATGCCGATGTTGAAAAAATTATCGCATCAGCTAAAGCGATTGCTGAGCAATTCCGTACTACACGACTGGCATTAGAAAAGCTGGTCAAGAGTGAGAAAGAACGCCGCAAGCAAGACATCATCAACGAAGCTGTAAAGAAAGTACAAGCAGCGTACGGACTGGTTAAAGAGATTCGCCCAATGCTCGCCATTACTACGCCGATGGCTGATTTAGTTAAGCGCATCGAAGAAGCTGCAAAAAACAAGCGCAGCATCGACGGTATTGAAAAAGGCGTTAATACCGAAGCGACCAATATCGCTGCTGAGTTATCGCAAGAAATCGGTCGCTTGAAAGACCGTTACAAGCAGATACCAGAAGACAAAGCGTATTTATTCCGCGACCTAGATACTTTAGTCGCTGGCAATGAAGACATTGCTGCTGTAGTCGCTCAACGCATAGCTGACGAAGAGCAGCGTATTGCTGATGAGAAAGCACGTATTGAAGCTGAGGCTAAAGCAAAAGCAGAGGCTGAACTGGCAGCACGTCAGGAAGCCAAAAAAGCGCAACAAAAGACCGCACCGGAACAACCGAAAGAAGAACCGGTGAAACGTGAAGAACCTACACCACAAGCGGATGCACAGGATGTTCCCGACATTGATGTCGGAGAGATGGGAACGTTAAAGATTACTGCGATTTGCGACATTGAAACAGCGAAAAAGATCGCTGAAATCGTCAAGCAACATCATAGCGATGTCCGTGTCACTTGGAAGAAAGGGGAATAATTATGGGTACACAAGTAGATACCATCAAACAGCTAAATAAAATGTTTGAAACTGACGACAAGATTAAAGCACGAATTTCAAGAGTCGTCGGCAAGAATGAAGCAAGCTTTGTTGCAAGTGTGCTACAAATAGTAAATAACAACAAGCAACTCAAAGCGGCTGATGCTAAAACCGTGATAAGTGCAGCCGTGATGGCGGCCACTCTTAATCTTCCACTGAATAACAATCTAGGCTTTGCCTACATCGTTCCCTACAACAATAAGAAGAAATGGAAAGATGAACATGGACGACAGCAAGAACAATGGGTAACTGAGGCGCAATTCCAGCTTGGCTATAAGGGGTTCATCCAGCTTGCTCAACGCAGTGGTCAGTTTAAAACAATCGCGTCTGCGCCCGTTTATGAAGGTCAATTAGTCACCGAGAACCCATTAACAGGTTATGAATTTGACTGGTCAAATAAGAGTGGAGTTGAGGACGCACCTATCGGCTACGTTGCGTATTTTAAGCTGCTCAACGGTTTTGAAGCCACTTCATACATGAGCGATAAGGAAGTCCGGGCGCATGCTGAGAAATATAGCAAAACATACAACTCTGATTTTGGCGTATGGACTACTAATTTTGAAGCGATGGCGCTTAAAACTGTCCTTAAATTATTACTGTCTAAGTACGCACCTCTGTCTATTGAAATGCAGAAGGCTGTCGAATTAGACCAAGCAGTAGTCCGTGACATAGACGGTAACAAGTTTGATTACTCAGACAATGATGTGATTGATGCGCAGACAGTCGAAGTTGCTACAGCCGATCAGGTGGCTGAGATCAAGCAATTGTCACACCAGCTAGGCCGCAGTGTTGACGTTGTGTGCCAATCCTATGGAGCTGCAGAAATTGAGAGTATCAGCGCCAGAGATGCAGATGATGCCATCAAACATTTGAACGCTGCGCTGGCTAAGAAAGAAGCCGAGCAAAACGGTGAGATAGAGCTATGAAAGACCTAATTTTACTCAACTGCGAACAGGGTTCAGAGGAGTGGCGTAATGCTCGCCTTGGGATTCCAACCGCCAGCCAGTTTAACCGCATCGTGACATCAACAGGCAAGCCAAGCGGACAATCGCAAGGATACCTCGCTGAGTTGCTGGCTGAACACGCGACACATATCGCACAAGACAGCTACAAATCAGCAGATATGGAACGCGGCAACGAACTGGAAGATCAAGCCCGCGCACGATACGAGCTGACAACAGGTAATGATGTTGTGGAAGTTGGCGGCGTTTACCTTGACGAACACAGAACAGTGATGGCATCGCCAGACGGTTTAATCCCTGCGCTGAAGCGTGGGTTAGAGATCAAATGCCCGCTGATGAAGACGCATATTCAATATTGCTGGGCTGGCACCCTGCCTACGGCTTACGTTTTGCAGGTGCAAGGCAACATGTGGGTATCCGGCTATAAAACATGGGATTTTGTTTCATTTTGCCCAGAGTACACGCCACAGCCGATATTGATCGTGACAGTGCAGCGTGATGAAAAGCTGATAAAGATCATGGATCAGAGTATCCGCGCGTTTAGTAAGACGCTCGAAGCGCATAAGGCAGCATTGGAGGCAGCATGAACCGTACAACTATCGCAGAAGCATATCTCGACTGTTTTTTAATCGCTGAGCTGTGCCGATATTTTTCGCTGAGTCCGGCTGAGACTAAAAAAGCGATCCGTGACATTGCGCTGGCTGGTGCTGACCGGATTAAACACGGGCCGCATTTTAAAAATCTGAGAATGATCGCGTCAAAGTGTAACCAGTTAAAGATATTGGATACAGCATGGCCTGTACTATCACGCGAATTTGAGAAGCTGGAGGCGGCATGAAGCCAGGCAGTGACGCAGCAGTCAAAAATGGTTGCACTTGTCCTGTGTTAGATAACTGCCGGGGTCAAAAGCCGGACGGTAATTACTGGGTAAATGGTGACTGCCCACTACACACAACCCATTTTCGTGACGCCGCGAAAATGGTCGAAACCGAAAACAAGGAGTAAATGATGAATTTTGAAATTGAAGAGTTGGCATGGCGTGCTTGCGGTTTATCCGACGCAGAGTTTGAAGCAAAAGCCAAATTAGGCGAGGACGTCGAGGAATTGCTATGTGAGACGTTTGGCATTGGCGGCGATCAATTCGAACAGATAGTTAAAGCGCTGGTTAAATTCGTACCTCCTCGTGAGAGTGCTCTGACTAATACTAAATATCAGGGATTCGCCGATGTTGAATTAAATAGATACATCTACAAAGAGGAAATGAAATGAGTAAAGGCATAAACAAAGTTATTTTGATCGGCAATTTGGGCGCTGATCCTGACATGCGATCAATGCCGAGTGGCGATCAGGTAGCTAATCTGTCGCTGGCGACGTCCGAGCGTTGGGATGATAAGCAAACTGGCGAAAAGCGCGAAAAGACGGAGTGGCACCGGGTAGTAGCGTTCGGCAAATTGGCTGAAATCATCGGTCAGTATTGCCGTAAAGGAAGCAAGCTTTACATTGAAGGACGCTTGCAAACACGTAAATGGACTGACAATCAGGGCATTGAGAAGTACAGCACCGAGATCATAGCCAACGATATGCAGATGCTAGACAGCCGTGGAGACAGTGACGGAAGCCAGCAGCAAAGCGCCCCACCTCCTCGTGCAAGTAATAACAGCTACGCACAAGAGAAAGGCGGGCATCAGCGACAGCCGCCACAGAAGCAGGAAGAAAGCTTCGATGATGACAGCATCCCATTCTAGGATGCCACTATGAACATCGAACAATTTAACAATGACCACGACATCGGCACACAAGTTACATATTGCGCCCCCGCTAATGGATTAGTTAAGTCCAAAAAGTTACATACAACTACTCGCAGCTGTTGGGTTTGGTAGTTCCTCCAATAACCTGAAACAGCCGTTTGCCGCACGATACGCGGCACTACAGAATTTTAGGAGAGTGAAGCAATGAAAGTAACACCACCAATCTACACCATTCCCATCGAAATGGGCGTGATGACAGCGGAGGAATTAGCGAATATGCTGAATCTGTCAGAATCTACCCTGCTAGATAAAATCAGACGGTCACCAGAAGATTACCCGCCGCGAGTAAAGAACTGCAAGGCGTGGTTATTTTACCGCCCACTCGTTCACCAATGGTTTATGACCCAAGGCGAATATGTACAGCCTGACCCACAAAGTGTACTCAAAGATTTTGCCGAAGCTGACCTTGCGCCGCTTAACTAGCGGCGTCAATCTACCAATGATGCAAGGTGCTCATCATCCGGTGCATAGTAGACATTGTGCAGAATATTAACGTCACGATGTCCACTGATTTTAGCCAAGTCCATCGGGTTAGGAATGATTTTAGCCAGTCTACTCAATGCCTCGTGCCGTGTGTCGTGGAAACGAATATGCGACAAATCATCAGGTCGGTATTTGCGATAGTTTGCATCAATCTCACTTCCTGTTATCGGCACTGGTCTATCGCCATCCGGCAACAACGCCCACAATTCTCGCGCAGCTTTTGAAAACGGTACTTGCCGATCATCACCATTTTTTGTGTCACGCAACGTAGCCATCTGTCGCCCGTTACTCGTAGTTCTAATATCGTCCCACTCAAGCTTGCAGATTTCACTTGCTCGCATCGCTGTTTCGACTGCGAACAAAACCGCCCATGCAACATAATGTTTTACCAGAACTGGCGATTGCCCTCTCGCATATCCCATAGCTGTAATGATCCGATCGATATCGTCATCTGTGATTCTTTGGTTACGAGCCTTGCCCTTCGGCGGCCTAGCTAGTTGGGTAAACGGATTAACTTTAATCGGCAATGCCCAATATCTCATTGCATAAGTCATAACGGCGGACAAATATGCCCACTCTCGGTTTACTGTCGAGCCTGTGACAGTTTTTAACCTGTCGTCCCTCCATCGGGCAACATCGTATCGAGAAACCTCGGTAACAGTTTTACTCACGAACTCAGGGTAATCACGCATTGTGCGCTCAAAGAACTTCTTTTCTCGTCCTCCACTCTTCTTTGTCGGGCTGACTTCTCGCATGTAACGACGGATGAGAGCATAAAAAGGGAGCTTATCCAACTCGCGCATTAAGGCCTCATCGCCATCTTCAATCTGCGCTTCAATAGACCGCGCCCAGATTTCTGCTTCGCGTTTTGTGTTAAAGTACTTTGATCGGGATTTATGCCCCTTACGCCGAACTTGGCAACGCCAACGTTTTCCGACCTTTGTATATGATGCCATTGTGGTGCAAATTTGGTGCAGTGTGGTTAGACGCAATACTAAACCAATACCCACTGAATGCCCACTGAAAACGGTTTTTTAATACGTCATCTGCACTACTGCTGTACACTAGACACACTTCGGGCGGGCCAAAATACCAATGCCTTGCTTACTGGCAAGGCATTTTTTTCTCCACGCCAAATTCAAATATGCGTTTATTTTCTTGCTCAATTCATAACCGTTTGGGTCAAGCAATCACATCCTGAAATATACCAATTTCATACAAGCTACTATTCACACGCGAATCCGCACCCAAACAGGCACACAAAATGACTGACAACAAAACTAAACAAACAACCAAAGCACAGCGCGCAGCGAGCGCCCGCTATCAGAAAAAAGCCGTGCGTTTCTACGCCAAGAAAAGCCCTGATTCAGAAGAAGGCAAGCTGCTGCAAAAAGCAAAAGACAGCGGCACGCTGAATGAAAAATTCTGGGCATTTTTAAGAAAAGAATACGGTAATTAATTTATTACCCCGCACAAAATACACATAATATTTAGCGCGGGTTTAGAGATATAGCGCCTATAAAAATGGGTATAGAAATTCAAAATAGATTGATACTCTATTCTGGACTTCTATACCCGTTTTGCTGAAAATCTACTATAAATTGCTTACCAGCACAGTAAGCAATTTACCTACGTAGCTCTTTACCGATCAGCATATTTATAGGCACTGACTTTACGCTCGGCAAGATCAAACAAGCTGTCGGTAAACATTGCCAGCAATGCGACGATTGCTGCGCCCTGAATGACGTAGGCGGGATTACTGTTGACCAGTCCGGCGATGATTGGCGTGCCGAGGGTTTGCGCACCGACGGTTGAGCCAATCGTTGCCGTGCCGATGTTGATCAGCACCGAGGTGCGGATTCCGGCAAGCATGACCGGAAACGCCAGCGGCATTTCTACTCGCCACAATTGCTGCCCAGCTTGTATTAAAAGTCATTATGGTTTTCTGGCTTTGCTACTAATACTTTTCTAGCACCACGATCAGGAGGAGATACAATACCCGCCTGCTCCATAGCTTCAATGAGTCGTGCTGAGCGGTTGTACCCAATACTTAAACGGCGCTGCAACCATGAAATGGATGCTTTTCCATGCTCAATAACCATAGCAACGGCTTCATCGTAAAGCGGGTCCTGTTCAGGATCATCGCTTTTCTCATTAGCACCGAAGGCGCCCATGTCTTGTGGTGCAACAGGGCTCACAATTGCACTTTCATAATTAGGTTCACCCTGTGACTTCACAAAGCTGGTCACACGATCTACTTCCTGATCATCAATATAAGCACCATGAACACGTTGTGGCGCAGCACTACCTGGCGGTACAAACAACATATCACCATGCCCCAAAAGTGCCTCAGCGCCCTGCTGATCGATAATCGTGCGTGAATCAATCTTGGAGGAAACCTGGAAAGATATCCGCGTTGGTACGTTAGCTTTAATCAACCCCGTTATAACATCAACGGATGGACGTTGAGTTGCCAAAATCAAATGGATACCTGCTGCACGGGCTTTCTGTGCAATACGCGCAATCAGTTCTTCGACCTTCTTACCCACAGCCATCATCATATCCGCAAGCTCGTCAATCACGATAACGATATAAGGTAGTGGCTCAAGCTGAGGTGGCTGGTGTGCAATACCAAGGTGGTCTTCTGCACGCCATAAAGGATCATCAACACGCTCACCAGCGCTGAGTTTCTCTTTAATCAAGCGGTTAAACCCATCAATACTACGCACTTTCATGGCAGCCATCAGTTGATACCTGCGCTCCATTTCCGCCACTGCCCAACGCAATGCATTCTCCGCATCGTTCATGTCTGTGACGACGGGTGTCAATAAATGCGGAATATCTTCATACATCGACATTTCCAGCATCTTTGGGTCAATCAAGATCAATTTCAGCTCATCAGGTCGTGCTTTATAAAGCATGCTGGTCAGCATCACATTAATCCCAACAGACTTACCCGAGCCCGTCGTACCTGCAACCAGTAGATGAGGCATTTTACCGAGATTAGCAACGACAGGCTGCCCTGCAATATCGCCCCCCAGAACTAGCGTCAAAGGGGAGGTTTGAGCACGATAAGCCGTTGACTCCAAGATACCGCGCAAATGCACTATATCGCGCTTCTTATTGGGAATTTCCAAACCAATATATGGTTTGCCAGGAATCACTTCCACGACTCTAACACTAGGTACCGCCAATGAACGCGCTATATCTTTATCGAGATTAGATACTTGGCTGACTTTTATCCCAGGTGCCAAATCCAACTCCAATCTGGTGACGACCGGGCCGACTGCAACATTAACTACATGAACATCGAGGCGATAATTACGCAATGCTTCCTCAACATTCTGCTTCATTGCTTCCAGTTCATCTTCACTGTATTCCTGATGCCGCACAGGCGCAGGTGTAAGTAAGTCAAACCCTGGTAAAGTATAATCTTCATTGAAGGTTTGATTATCGTTCTTGCGCTCTACTGATGATGCTGCGGCCATATTCACTTTCAATTGTGGCTTTTCTACTTGCTCAGCATTTTCAGGCAAAGATTGAGTCAACGACGGCTCTTCAGCACTCAGCTCATTACCAAGATACTCACGCTCATCATCTAACTCTTGGTGATCAGATACCCAAGGCAACGTCGTTTCAACGCTCTCATCTTCACTGCCTTGATCATCACTATGCGCCCATGGCATTGCCGTCAATTTCTCATCACGGCTGTCATTATCGCCCTCGCCTTCATCAAGCCCATCAAAATGGAATTTGGGCCCATCATCTTCTGAGGCTGATTGTAAAAACCAATCCGGCTCTGACGCTGGAATTTCCTCACGCTCTGAATCTGCTATATCAGAGAAAGGACCATGCAAATCATCGTCACGCTCTTTATAATCATGCCAGTTAAGCGGGATCGCTGCTGCCTCGCTCATATCAACATCAACGCGGTCTTTAATTTCCTCTCTGCGCGCAGCAGCTGTTGCAGTATCAGGTACAGAGTGCTTATCAGCTCGATCAAAGAGCCCGCCAATGCCAGTAAACAGACGTAAAACAAATTTCCCAATCCGCTCAAAAATCGTCAGCCAGCGAATCTCAAGCAAAATCGTTAAGCCTAAGAGCAAAAATAAACCATAAATAGCCATGACAACACGTAATGGCCATAAGTTGAGCAATTCAACACTCAGCTTTTGCCCCAACATGCCACCACCAGTCAATGCTAAAGAATTAATCACTACCGGCCAATGCAAAGAGAAAATACCACACAATGCGGTCAAAGACACCAACAGGCTAAAGCATTTCCACGCCATGAGCTCAGCATCTAGATGCGCACGGCGGACACTTTGCCAACCCATCATAAATAACCCGACAGGAATCAGATAAGCAGTATAGCCAAATAAGGACAACAACGTATCAGCCACATAAGCACCAGCCGTACCCAGCATATGCTGAGTTTCACCCGCACCGGACGCGCTCCAACCAGGATCGCTTGAATGGTAGTCTAATAAAATGACAAGCAGTGCAATGGCAATAACAACCGACAATATAAACCATAAGTCCGTGATACCACGACGCAGATGGTGGAGCCAATTTTGATGATCTGAAACGGGCATAGATTCGCCTGGATAAAAACAAAGGAGCCATTGTAAGAAAAAAGACCTGATATTGCACCTGTGGAATGTATTGAACTTAACATTTGCTCAAAAACTTTTAAGGTAAATACACGCTATGGATGAATCAGATATACACAGATCATTTACCTGAAGGTCATTGGCTCTATTTGGCAAAATTATCTAACACGTCATTTGTTCATACGGATAGCAACGCCCTATTTATCCACAAAACCAAATAAAATAGTTTTTACACTAGCACTTTATTGGTATCAAGCATAAAAAAAGCCCGTCGTGCTGAGCACGTCGGGCTTTTTTACAGTCGCTAAAACTTAGTAGCGATTGTTGTAGCCGCCTTGGCTACGCGCAGGACGCTCTTCACGAGGACGAGCTTCATTAACACGTAGTGAACGGCCACCAAGCTCGAGGCCATTGCAAGCTTCGATTGCTTTATTGGCTGCGTCTTTTTCTGGCATTTCAACAAATCCAAAACCCTTTGAGCGGCCAGTATCACGATCAGTGACGATGCTGGCACGGGCTACTTCGCCATGCTCGGCAAAGATGTCGCGCAACTGCGCTTCAGTGGTACTGTAGGCGAGGTTGCCGACGTAAATATTGACCATGGTCATTCTCCAAAAACATGCGTTTACATACTAAACTATACTCTCGTAACCAAAACGCATGATCCACGACAGCAACTTGCCTATTGGCAAATTCTAAATAACTCTACTCAACAAGTTGCATAAAAAGTTCTTCCAAACGATTTACTTTATTACGCATAGAAAGAACTTCAATGCCCTGCTTGTCTAACTCACTAAACAAACTGTTCAGGCTTTGCCCTTTTGCTATGCTCACTTCCAAAGTAGCAGCATCAACTTGCTTCACAGTATACCCTGCTATTGGTTCAATTGCATTACTTATTATATTAATATCGAAAATGAATGTTTCTTGCTCCAATCCAGCAAGTAAACTACGCATTTCGCCTTCATATACAATCTCGCCATGATTGATGACGCCAATTCTGCGGCAAAGCTGCTCAGCCTCTTCTAAATAATGCGTGGTCAATATGATACTTGTGCCTTCGTCGTTGATCTTTTCCAAAAAGTGCCACATTGATCTACGAATTTCAATATCGACTCCCGCCGTTGGTTCGTCAAGAATCAATAACTTGGGTTCATGAGCCATGGCCCGCGCAATCATCAGCCGTCTTTTCATGCCGCCAGAAAGATTGCGCGTCTGTTCTTCTCGCTTATCGGCAAGGCCAAGCTGCTCTAAATACAATTCCGCGCGCTCTTTCGCCTCATGACTGGGCAAATTATAAAATCCTGCTTGATTTCGCACCACATCGATACAACGCTCAAATACATTCAGGTTGAATTCTTGTGGCACTAAGCCAATACAGCTTTTTGCGGCAGAAAAATCCTCATCAATGTCGTGCTCAAAGATACGGATTGTACCGCTGGTTTTGCGCGTCAATGAGGTAATCATACTAATCGTAGTAGATTTTCCGGCACCATTAGGGCCAAGCAAGGCATAGAAATCGCCCTGCTTGACGGTCAAATCAATATTTTTAACGGCTTCAAATCCTCCACGGTAGGTTTTACGTAGTCCGCGGATTTCCAGCGCTACTTCAGACATCAGCCAATGCCTGCTCCATTCTTTCAAGCGCCTGATCAAGTAGCTTGGCGTCACAGCCAAAATTGAGGCGAACATAACCTGGCCAGCCGTAATCAGCACCATCAGCAAGACCTACGCCGGCTTGCTCAAAGAATCGCTGCGGGTGTTCAACCGGCAAATCGCGTGCATCAATCCATGCAAGGAAAGTTGCCTGCATAGGCTTCATCCGCAAATACGGCATCGCATTGATGCGCTGATAGACCAGCTCTGCATTATTGGCTAAAGTGGCAATCATTTCCTGACGCCATGCTTCACCTTGATTAAATGCCGCAGTTGCAGCCACCATGCCCAAAATATTCACATCACCATTCAATCCGGCACATTGCGTACAAAATTCTTGGCGCAGTTGATCATTGGCAATGATCGCAAAAGCACAGGATAAGCCAGCAATATTGTAGGTTTTACTCGGTGCCATCAGGGTAATTGTGCGCGCCAATGTATCATCATCAAGCATCGCAAATGGCTGATGACGACTGCCATCAAGAATGAGATCACAATGAATTTCATCACTACAGACAATCCAGTCGTTATCTTTGGCCAATTGAGCAAATTTGCGCAACTCTTCTTGACTGTACGCTTTGCCCAATGGGTTATGAGGGTGACAAAACAGCAATAATCCTGTCTCGTCATCAGCTGCATTCTCTAGTGCCGAAAAATCTATCTTCCACTCGCCATCAGCATCAATTGCTTCAGCAAATTGTTGCTTAAAATTGAGTACCGGTGGATTTTTGCGCAAATGAGGATACGTTGGAGAAAGAGTCACCGCGGCCGATTTACCATGTGCAAGGGTAACAGCTCGAGCAATATTCAGCCCTGGTACGACACCGGGAATTGGGCAAATCCATTCAGGCTCAACAGCCCAGCCGTATTGCTGCTGCAAATGCCCGATAACTGCTTGCTTAAAATCAGCAGTTAAGTGCCCATAACCAAGCACGCCATGATCAAGACGCGCACGAATTGCATCGAGAATGCCATCATCAGTGGCAAAATCTGTGTCGGCAATCCACAGCGGAATAACATCCTGACCGTCATATTTTTGCCATTTAACTGAATCCGAGCCTTTTCGTTCTACCGATCTAATCATTTTTCCCTCTTGAATATCAATCGCATACCCAGCACGGTAAGTGCAATCAGTAATAGCCATTGCCACCAATGGTAATGATCACGCCACAGCGCCAACGCTGTGCTACTGGCCAATAATACGGAACCACTGAGCATACCCCATTGCTGACGTGGATAATTACGCTGAGCAATATGGTTGCGGTTGCTGTCAATCACTGCACGCATGGCATCAGCGGTGAGCAGCGGTAATTGTGGCAGTGTCTTAGCGTAATCGTGGGCGTTGTAGCGCATACGCTTGAGCATCGCTTTTGGCCCGACTTGATCTTTCATCCAATCTTCAAGTACTGGTTTAGCCGTAGTCCATAAATCGAGTTCAGGATAGAGGCGCCGCCCCAACCCCTCGACGTTGAAAAATGTTTTTTGTAGTAAAACCAGCTGTGGCTGTATTTCCATGTCAAAGCGGCGTGCCGTTTGAAACAGGCTAAGCAAAAAGACTCCAAACGAAATGTCTTTAATCGGCTTACCAAAGATTGGCTCGGATACTTTACGAATAGCTGCTTCAAAATCCGTCACTCTAGTTGTAGACGGAACCCAGCCGGATTCAACGTGCAGCTCTGCAACACGACGATAATCACGGTTAAAAAAGGCTAAAAAGTTTTCTGCAAGATAGTGCTGATCTTCTGGAGTTAATGAGCCCATAATGCCAAAATCAATGGCGCAATATTGCGGCTTATCGGGATCATTTAAGTCAACAAAAATATTACCCGGGTGCATATCTGCATGGAAAAAACTGTCGCGAAATACTTGGGTGAAAAAGATTTCCACGCCACGCTCAGCAAGCTCTTTCATGTTGGTATCTGCAGCTTTAATTGTAGCTTCATCGGCAATATTGACCGCATAGATACGCTCCATCACCATCACTTGACTGCGTGTATACGGCCAGTAAATTTCCGGCACATAAAGCAACGGTGAATCCTTGAAATTTACCCGTAACTGGCTGGCATTGGCTGCTTCATAAGTTAGGTCAAGCTCATTAGCAATGGTATTTTCAAATTCTTGAACCACTTCTACCGGGCGTAGGCGCTTGCCATCCCGAGTCCGGGCTGCAAGTCGCGCAATGGTGTACATCAAGCCAATATCCTTGGCAACCAAACGCTCAATACCAGGACGCAGTACTTTAACCACAACATCCTCACCACTGTGTAATGTAGCAGCATGAACTTGTGCCACTGAAGCAGAGGCAAGTGCTTGATCGTCAAATGAGCTGAATATAGTGTCAATTGGTTCATTCAGAGCCGCTTCTACAATCACTCGTGCTTGATCACCGGGGAATGGAGGAACCCGGTCTTGCAAACGACTCAGTTCAATCACAACATCGGGCGGCAACAAATCCGGACGAGTTGAAAGTGTCTGCCCAAGCTTAACGAAAATTGGCCCAAGACTTTCCAGCGTCAAGCGCAGTCTTTCCCCCAGAGAACGCTCAATGTCGTCGCGTCGATAATAGGCTGGATGCAAATAAACACCCCAACGCACAAAGCGGAAAATACCCTGCCGTGGCAAATAATCATCCAAGCGATAACGGATCAATACGGTGACAATTGCGTAAACACGCCTGATAGAACGCCACATGAATCAAGACTCCAAGCGCTTTACTCGCGCATCCAATCGATCCAACGTCATACGCAACGTACTCAGGCGCTGCTGTAGGGCATTGGATTGCTCACGCGTCGCACACTGGCCATCTTCACCCTGAAAATACGCTTGCAAGCGTGACTCAATTCCCGCCTTGGCACTTTCACCTTGACTACGAAGTTGCTGTATTGCACCCGAAAGCATCCCGCCCAAGCGCTCGCCAAAGCGATTTTTCAGCACCGTATCAAAATCCGGTGAGAGCGATGCCATGACCCGCTGAAACTGTTGCGCGCTGTGCAAATCGCCTTCAATATAAAGCTTTTCATTGACTCCGTGGCTGCGCCCACTTTGATCAAATAGACGCATAAAACCACCAATCGTCCCACGTAAACGCACGTCACAATTGCTGCTCAAAGCCTCGTCTTCAAAGACAAAGCGGCCACCACTGACGCGTAATACCCAAGGCTGCTCGCGCATATCAAGCGCTACAGAAATGGTTTTTCCTTCCAGTGGTGCAAGTTTTTCCTGCGCGGCAGGATCAAACTGTAAAGCATGATTGAGCAAAGCTTCAAGCAAGCTGCCATCAAATATTTTATCGATCATAACTCAGGCCTTTACCGCCTTATGAATAGCGACAATACCGTTGCTCATATTCTGGAACGTCGCGCGCATAAAGCCTGCGTCGTAGAACATACCTTCAAGAGTTTCCTGATCAGGATGCATACGGATGGACTCGGCAAGATACTGATAGCTGTCGCTATCCTTGGCAATCCACTCACCCATTTTGGGCAAGAAAGTAAACGAATACCAGTCATACGCCTTTCCAACAGCCTGCGAACGAGGGCGTGAAAACTCAAGCACCAGCACACGGCCGCCCGGCTTGAGTACGCGATGCATTTCAGCTAATGCTTTATCTTGGTGGGTTACATTGCGCAAACCAAATGCCATGGTAATCAAATCAATACTGTCATCGGCAAAGGGTAATTCTTCGGCATTGGCGAGGACGAAAGATACGTTGTGATGAAAGCCTTTATTGATCAGGCGCTCACGGCCACGGCTGAGCATCTCCGCATTGATGTCCGATACAATCAACTGGCCTTCAATATCCGCACCATGCCCCCGGCCACGCATTTTCTTACCAAGCCGCATACTGATGTCGCCTGTCCCAGCAGCAAGATCAAGCACCGTTTCACCGGGTTTGACATCGGTTTGCCACACATACCAATCTTTCCATAAACGATGCACACCAAACGACATCACATCGTTCATTACATCGTACTTGCCGGCAACAGAATCAAAAACCGCCCCAACGCGTGCATTTTTTTCTTTTTCGTCGATGGTTTGGTAGCCAAAATGGGTTTTATCGTTCATTTAATGCCCCTCTGAGGGTGAATTGTCCCGGGCACTGCCTTTTGCTTGCAATGCCTGTAAATACTGATGCCAATACGTTTGTTGGTTATGCGCCAGATCATGCAACACTTCCCAAGTGTAAATGCCACTATCGTGCCCATCGCTGAACACCAAACGTACCGCATATTGACCGACCGGCATAATATCACGGATCACTACCTGTTTCTTGCCGCCAATCGTCTGCCAGTCGCCGCCATGACCGCGTACTTCCGCTGATGGCGAACACACGCGCAGGTACTCGGCCGACATCGGGAATAGCTCACCAGCAAAGACGGCAACCAAAGTTTCACCGTTTTTGCTCAAGCGCAACTCGTCAGGTACTTGTGTACTCATAAAAATTCCTCGATATCATCGATACGCTGCAAAATTTTAATCGCTTTTTTACTAATATGGTCTGGCAACGGTGTTGATGGATAAATCGCCAATGGGCATCCAGCCGCCAAAGCCGCTTCAGCACCATGGATTGAGTCTTCAACCACCAGCATATTCTGCGGCGCTACGCCAAGATACGCCGCAGCACGTAAATACGGCTCAGGATCAGGTTTGGGCTTTGAGACGTTATCAACCGTAATCACCACTGAAAACAGCCCAAATAAATCCTCATCTGCATGGCCAAAATCGTGTAATACACCATCGTGGTCGTCAGAGGTAACCAATGCGATCGGATAGCCCTGCTCATGGCAATAACGCAGCATTTTTTCTGCACCAGGCATCATCGCCACACCTTGCTCTTCAATAAGCTTATCGCGCTGGTTTAACCACATAGTGATCATCTTGTCACGGTCAAATGCAGGGCCAATCACTTCGGCCAGCAATGCAAAGGTATCAGCAGCGGCAAGGCCAAAAAACTGTTCGCGCTGTTTTTCGGTGACGGTATAACCAAGTTTGTCGCAAGTAATCACCAACGACTCAGCATAAAGACGCTCAGAATCGAATAAGGTGCCATCCTTATCAAAAGCTACAGCCTGTATATCAGTCATGATTTTCTCCAATAATAATCGGTTCTATATGCAGCGCAACGCCAAACTTCGCTTTGACTGCAGCCTGCACTTCAGCTGCATAGGTGAGAATTTCTTTACCCGTACCGCCCTTATTGACCAGCACCAAAGCATGGCCTTCGTACATACCAACAGCGCCATGATAAAGCCCCTTAAAGCCGCACTGCTCAATACACCAACCCGCTGAAATTTTGGCCGCATCACTGCCATGCGCATAAACCGGCAAAACAGGATAACGCGCTTTAAGTTCTTCAGCTTGGGCACTACTTACAATAGGATTGTGGAAAAAGCTGCCGGCGTTGGGCAGCTGCGCCGGATCAGGTAGCTTACGACGGCGGATACCACAGACTGCTTTATAAACGGCTTCTGGATCGGCATCATCATTCAAAACAGCGGCCAGATCAGGGTAACCAAGTATAGCCTTACTTTTCTTTGCCAGGCGGAACGTCACACCGGTAATGATATAGCGATCACGCCACGCGCCTTTAAAGTGACTTTGGCGATAAGCAAAAGCACAATCATCAGCTGTGAATGTACGCTCTTCGTGCTGCTTGCGATCATAAACATGGACGCGCTCAATCACCTGCGCCACCTCAACGCCATACGCGCCGATATTTTGCACCGGCGCGGCACCAACGGTACCGGGAATCAAAGCAAGGTTTTCCAGCCCATACCATCCAGATACAGCACATTCACGTACTACATCGTGCCAAGTTTCACCGCCAGCTGCGTAAAAATAAACATGCTGCGCATCTTCGGCAATCACTTCGCGCCCAAACAGGCGTAAATGCACAATAGGTCGCGCGACTTCTCCAACGAAAATAACGTTACTGCCGCCACCAAGCACAAAGCTTTCAGGTGCAGTATCGGCCAGTTCATCCGGTGTCTCTATGATAGTCAGTTGTTTGGCTTGTGCTTGCGCACGCAATGTATGCCACGCAGCCAGATCCACATTATTCAATATTTGCATTGGCACAACTCTTATAATTCATTACTGCTCAATAGCAAAGACTGGGATATCCAATCCTACAACTGAGGCCAATAGCCCGCTACCTTAGCGCACAATAAAATTCAGTCAATACCCAGCTTTTGTAATTTATAGCGCATCGCGCGGAAGGTAATGCCCAAGCGTTCTGCTGCTTGAGTTTTATTGCCATCACAGCTTTTCAGTGCATCAAGCAATAATTTGCGTTCAACTTGCGCCAAATGGGTTTCAAGGTCGGCTGGCAAAATACTTTGTTCCACCTCTTGTTCTCCACTTTCTTGTGCATTAACTATCTGCTCATCAGAATGCGTCTCTGGCTGATCATGTGGCTCATGTATGCCCAAAAACAAGTCTTCACAGCCAATCTTGTTATTTTCAGCAAAAGCGATACCGCGCTCGAGCATATTTTCCAACTCACGGACATTGCCTTTAAACGGATGCTGACTCAACTTCGCATACACCCCGTCTTCAATAGTCATTTTTTCATAACCATGCCTGCTGCATAATCGATCGAGCAAATAATCAACCAATAGTGGAATATCCTCACTACGTTTACGCAGAGGTGGGATACTCAGCTGAATGACATTGAGGCGATAAAATAAATCTTCACGAAAAAGCCCATCTGCTACTGCTTGTTTTAGGTCTTTATGTGATGCAGAAACAATCCGCACATCGACTTTCTGCTCTTCCGATGCACCGACTGGGCGTACTGCACGCTCCTGAATGACTCGCAATAATTTTACTTGCATCGCCAAAGGCAAATCAGCGATTTCATCGAGAAACAGCGTTCCGCCATTTGCCGCAACGAATAAACCATCCTGATCACGATCAGCTCCGGTAAATGCACCTTTTTTATAGCCAAAAAACTCACTTTCTACCAAATTTTCCGGTAATGCGCCGCAGTTTACAGCGATAAATTTCCCGTCGTGACGAGGGCTTAAATCGTGAATAAGACGAGCAACAACTTCTTTACCTGTTCCAGACTCACCATAGATATATACCGGTGCTTGGGAGCGAGATACCTTCTCCGCCATCTTCCGAATATTTTCTATAGCTGCAGATTGCCCAATCAGCTGAATTTGACTGGTCTCAGCTTGTTTGGTTCGTACCTTACCTACTACTGGAGGCAAATCCGCATCCTGATTGACCAGCTTCAATGCAGCAGTGCACATATTGCGCAGCGGCTGTAATTCCAAAGGCTTATTGATGAAATCAAAAGCACCAAGGCGCAGTGCTTCGATAGCCGTCTCCATGCTGCCATGTGCTGTAATCATGCACACGGGCAACTCTGGATAATGCTTTTGTATATGGCGCAGGACATCCATTCCATCGCCGTCTGGCAATTTCAAATCACAAATTACAAAACTGTAAGCACAGGTCTTAAGCTTAGACAATGCCTGACGAACGCTGTATGCACTATCGCAGAAAATCCGCTGGTTGAGCAGACTCATCTCAATCAAGTCACAAATATCACGTTCATCATCAATAATCAGTGCTTTTATACTTTCACTCATAAATATGCCTTTCCTTGCACAATTTGAGAGACCATCATCACAATTAGACGACAATCATGCTGTATGTCCAAATACATACTACAGTGTAACAAGTGACAGAATATTTAGCAGCAAATCACTTCTCTTACTGGAGATTTAACCATCCAGATTAAGTATCTAGCCTATTCATTAGAGGTACAGTCGTCAGCGGATAGTTGCGCATAATGATGCGAAAGCATGCTCCCAGCCCACGATTAACCAAAATGATTCTCGCATGATTGGCATTACACATTTCACGCACCAAATAGAGGCCCAACCCAGTGCTATTACGCAAGGAATAAAAAGGCTCAAAAACTTTATCACGCTCTTCTTCGCTAATACCACAGCCATTATCACTGATATCGAGATAGATGCTTTGCTTATCCTCACTGATTTTTGTCGAGAGATGCAATGCCAACAAAATATTAGGATTATGCTTGCGTGCGTTGAGTAAAAGATTACTGATGATTTCGCGCATCGCATCCGGTGAAAACATCACCGCACTGTTTTTGGTTGCGGCGAGATCAAGGCTGATACCCACATTCGCCAATTCACTGTAATCTTCAGCCTCCATACGAACCCGCTCTATAAAAGGATTGAGCGGAAACAACTCTGGCGTACGCGGTTGATTGTCAAACAAGCGCATCACCTCACTGATAATGCCGTTAATTCTTCGCCCATTACGCTCAATTTTTTCTGTCAGACGACTGGCCAACGTATCACCGCTAGCATGTTCAGCGAGCAATTGTCCTGCTTGCTGAATTGCACTGAGCGGATTGCGAATTTCATGAGCGATACCTGCACTCAGGCGGCCAAGTGAAGCAAGGCGAGTCTCACGCACACGCTCATAATGTACCTCAACGTTTTCCATCATTAGCAGTGTTAATTCTGAATCAGGAGACTGATCAAGCGAGATGAAACTCAAGCTGTAATTTCCTGATATTAACTCCACTATTTCATATTCATCGACCTGTAAATGCAACCATTTTTGAAAACGGCGGCTAATTGCTGGAGATAACGCAGAAAGTAACAGAGAAGAGCCTGTCAAATCATCCAATGCAAGCATTTCACGCGCTTTTCGATTCAAGCTTACAACCAGCCCATTAGAATTAACCACCATTAAACCACTACCCATCTCCTCAATAATCGATTCATTGAGTTTGTATAGATTATTAACGAAATACTGATTGATACGCGCACGAATTGTATTTTCTTGTGCTTTAGCAGAAAAATAGCCAAGCAAAACAATCGCGCTACTAAATAGAGTGGCAATGGTCAAGGTATGGCTAATGTCATCTGAGGAGAACCCATGAAACAAACTCCACATTCCATCGTACACACCCTCATTTTTTAGCAAAGACAAAAGATTAGTCTGCAGCTCCATATTATAAAAGCTAATAAAAATAATCACTGGTACGGCGCAAAACACACCAAATAACATACTTTGAACAGCATTAAGCGTTAATACAGATGCCATCACTGATACCATAAACAAAACTGGCAAAGGATCCATACCTTGCTGTATCTGTACTGAAATGATAATCGTAAAAAGTAAAACGGCATCGACAAATGCATTGACGATCAGTAGCCATGAATGGCGCCTGTGGTAAGCCAACAAGTACAACATCACAATCATCGCAATAAGATAGACTGCAACCAAAAAGATGTATCGACCATTACTAGTCGCAACCTGCTGTACAACTGTAATATTCCCATCTTTATTAAGAGGGAATACAACAAACAGAAATATCGCCAACCCCATTAAGCGCACGAAGTTGATTAATACTGCAACACGATTGCGATAGAAGTTACTTTCCGCATGAACAATATCGTCGATATCGTCAGGCTGATAAACTGACAAGCGGCGTAGACGTTGTTCTAGCGTATGCGTCACAGTAAATCTCCATATTGTGCCTGCATCACGGCAAGCGCCGTCACCACTGCTGTATCAGCACGCAATATTCGCGGCCCGAGTTGCAAAGCTTGCCAGCCGGCAGCAATTGCCGCATCCACTTCCTGCCCTTCAAAGCCCCCTTCCGGGCCAATCAGCAACGCCACCGAATCAGGGCGCGGTGGCAGCGTGCGTAATTGATCGTGATGCGGGCTAAGCAGCAACCTCAGGTCAGCTTGCTCATTGAGTACATCGATAAAATCTTGCGGCTCAACCAGCTCCGGCAAGTGTGTACGGCCGCATTGTTGTGCTGCCGAGATAATAATCTTTTGCCAGTGCTGCATTCTTTTTGCTGCCCGTTCGCCACTCAAGCGCCGCTCGGCACGTGCGCAATCAAACGGCACAATACGCTTCACGCCCAGCTCGACCGACTTCTGCACCGCAAAATCCATCGCCTCACCCTTGAGCAAAGCGACGCACAGGGTCACATTGAGCTCAGACTCGCGCTCGACCGCCTGCGCTTTAAGAATCTCTACTTCAAGGTTTTTTTTATCCGCACGAATAATCTGCGCATCGTATTCACTGCCGTCACCATTAAACAGCGCCAACCCGTCACCCTCACGCATACGCAACACCTTCACCACATGGCGATGTGCGTCTTCATCGAGCAAAACCGATTGCCCGGGTGATAAATCCTGTGAGGTATAAATTCTGATTGTACGCACAGCCACTCCTTTTGTATTACACCCTGACGGCGATTAGAATAGCGGCATTTTAACCCGAACCAGAATAAACGCCATGAAAGACCTCACCATCACCAGCTGGAACGTCAATTCACTCAACGTTCGCCAAGAACAAGTCCTCGCCTATCTTGAAGAATACCAGCCCGATGTCCTCGGCTTGCAAGAACTCAAGCAAACCACTGACGCAGTACGCACACAGGATTTCATCGACGCAGGATGGCACATCGTCGCCTACGGCCAAAAGACTTATAACGGTGTTGCACTAATCAGCAAACAACCACTCGAAAATGTCGTCTGTGGCTTTCCAGGTATCGAAGACCCACAAGCACGCGCCATTGCCGGCACAATTGACGGCGTACGCATCCTCAATCTCTATGTGCCCAACGGCAAAAAAGTTGGTGACGAAAAGTACCTTTATAAACTCGGCTGGCTCGAACAGCTGCACGACTATGCAGAACAGATCCTCAAAGACCACGATAAACTGGTCATCATCGGCGACTTCAACATCGCCCCTGCTGATCTCGACGTTCACGACCCCGAAGCATGGGCGGGCAAAATTCTCTGCTCCGAACCAGAGCGCAGCGCACTGGAAAAGCTACTCGCGCTCGGCTTCACGGACGCCTTCCGCGGCCAATATCCCGAGCAACAAACCTTCAGCTGGTGGGATTACCGCATGGGCGGATTGCGCCGCAACCTCGGCCTGCGCATTGATCTGACTCTGACCAGTAACGCACTCAGCGTCAAGGATGCCGGAATCCACATCGAACCACGTAAGCAAGAACGCCCATCTGATCACGCACCAGCGTGGGTGACGGTCAGCGCTTAAGCCTTACAGTCCAATTCCAGAAAAACGGTCACAGGGTAACCAAAAAATAAAAAATATGTGCTGTAACCGTTTTTCTGGAGTCCCACTATATTACTTGGCCTTGCGCCTGCGCGCACGGAAGAAGTCTTGTAACAATTGGCGGCACGGCTCTTCGAGTACGCCGCCTTTTATTTCGTCAAAATGATGATTGTGCTGTGGTGCACGTGCGAGATCAAAGGCGCTACCGCAAGCACCCGCACGCTGATCATAAGCACCAAAGACGATACTCGCCACGCGTGCCTGAACCAGCGCCCCAATGCACATCACACACGGCTCCAAGGTTACATAAACACGCACGCCATTCATGCGGTGATTACCTAACGCTTGCCCTAGGCGGCGCAAGGTCATTACTTCCGCGTGTGCAGACGGATCATGGTCGGTAATTGTGCGATTATGCGCCGCAGCAACCAATACGCCATCGTGTACCGCTACCGCGCCAATCGGCACCTCACCCATTGCCGCAGCGGCCTCAGCCTGTGCCAAAGCCTGACGCATCCAGTATTCATCATCGTACAGTTGTTTCAAGGTAAAGGTTATCCTCATTTGGTGTGGAAAACTTTGGGGAAAGACAGCTTGCTATTTGTTCTGACAGGAAAAAACAAACTGCGCAAAAGTTGCGCAGTAAAAAATCCACTTGACAGAAGCGGCTACCATCGCATAACAGAGCCATGAAATGGTAGTCCATTCAGACTTTCGGTTATTGATAATTTTCGATTGGCGGGCAACTGCATATCAGATTACGGTCGCCATAGGCATTATCGATGCGGTTAACCGGCGTGAAGTATTTTGCCGGATTCATGCCTTCAACCGGGAAAATAGCGGTCTGGCGATCGTAACCGCGCTGCCAGTCACTGGTGAGATCAGCGAGCGTATGCGGTGCATTAACCAGCGGATTGTCTTCAAGCGTCCACTCGCCATCAGCGACCTTGCGAATTTCCTCGCGGATGGTCAGCATCGCCGTGCAGAAGCGCTCAAGCTCACTCAGCGATTCACTTTCGGTCGGCTCGATCATCAGCGTACCGGGTACCGGGAACGACATGGTCGGCGCGTGGAAACCAAAATCCATCAGGCGCTTGGCGATGTCGTCGACCGAAATACCAACGTCATCCTTAAACGGACGCACATCGAGAATACATTCGTGTGCAACGTGGCCATCTTTGTCGGTATACAGCACTTGGTACGCTTCACTGAGGCGCTTGGCAATGTAATTGGCATTGAGCAGCGCCATCGATGACGCGTCACGCAAACCATCAGCACCCATCATGCGCATATACATCCATGAAATGGTTGTGACCAGTGCACTGCCCCACGGTGCAGCACTGACTTGCGCCCCATTCATATCGCCCATATCGACCAGCTCATGCGATGGCAAAAATTCTGCCAAATGTGCACCAACACCGATCGGGCCGACACCTGGGCCGCCGCCGCCATGCGGAATGGCGAAGGTCTTGTGCAAGTTGAGGTGCGATACGTCCGAACCAAACTGCCCCGGCGCACACAAGCCAACCATGGCATTGAGGTTGGCGCCGTCAAGATAGACCTGCCCGCCTGCTTCGTGCACCACTTCGCACACTTTGCGTACGTGATGTTCGAATACACCGTGCGTTGACGGATAAGTAATCATGATCGCTGCCAGCGCATCGCGGTGCTGATCGACTTTCTTGACCAGATCATCCATATCGACGTTGCCGTGCTGATCGCAAGCGACAATCACCACTTTCATGCCCGCCATCGCTGCCGAAGCCGGATTGGTACCATGCGCAGACGACGGAATCAGGCACACATTGCGCTGCTCGTCGCCACGACTTTTGTGATAGGCGAGAATCGCCAGCAAACCGGCATACTCGCCACTCGCGCCCGAATTGGGCTGTAGTGATACTGCGGCATAACCGGTTGCGTCGGCGAGCATCGCCTCAAGGTCGGCGAACATCTCGCGGTAACCAGTAGTCTGATCAGCTGGCGCGAACGGATGAATATTGCTGAATTCCGGCCATGACAATGGCACCATTTCACTGGCAGCATTGAGCTTCATGGTGCAAGAACCCAGCGGAATCATGGTGCGATCAAGCGCAAGGTCAAAATCGGCAAGTCGGCGCAGATAGCGCATCATTTCGGTTTCGCTGCGGTGCGCGTGGAATACCGGGTGAGTGAGAAAATCGCTGCTGCGTTTCAGTGCTTCCGGCCACGTGCAATCACCTTCTTCTGTTTGCAGACCATCCTTACCGGTGATGATCGCCAGTAATTCGGCAACTTCCGCTTGATTACTGCGCTCATCCAATGACAGGGAAATTGTCTGTTCATCGACACGGCACAGGTTATAGCCCTGCGCCACAGCACGGGCAACGACCTGATCTGCTGCTGTCTTGTCAGCAAAGCGCAAGGTCAGCGTATCAAAGAATTGCTGATGCAATGGCTCAATACCAGCCGAAGCAAGGCTTGCCGCAAGGGATGCGGTCAAGTCATGCACACGGCGCGCAATGCTGCGCAACCCTTCTGGTCCGTGGTACACCGCATAACAGCCAGCCATCACTGCCAGTAATGCTTGCGCGGTACAGACGTTACTGGTCGCTTTTTCACGGCGAATGTGTTGCTCGCGGGTTTGCAAGGCCAAGCGATAAGCTGGCTTACCATGACTATCGACCGATACACCGACCAAACGCCCAGGCATACTGCGCTTGAATGCTTCACGCGTTGCCATGAATGCCGCATGTGGACCGCCAAAGCCAAGTGGCACACCAAAGCGCTGCGAGTTGCCGATGACGATATCCGCGCCCCACTCGCCTGGCGGCGTGAGCAACGTCAGGGCAAGCAAGTCACTCGCCACACACAGCGCGGCTTTTTGCGCGTGTACAGTTTCGCTCAATGCTTTCCAGTCATCAAGGGCGCCTTCGGTATCCGGATATTGCACCAGTACACCAAAATATTCACCATCCAATGCTTCACGACAATCGCGCACGACCACTTCAATATCGAGCAATTTAGCGCGCGTCTTGATTACCGCCAACGTCTGTGGGTGCACGCGGCAATCGACGATAAAGGTATTGTTTTTAGCCTTGCTCACGCGCTGGGCAAGCAGCATCGCTTCAGCTGCCGCAGTTGCCTCATCGAGCAAGGATGCGTTGGCAATTTCCATGCCGGTGAGGTCACTGACCATGGTCTGGAAATTGAGCAATGCTTCCAGGCGCCCTTGAGAGATTTCCGGCTGATATGGCGTATAAGCGGTGTACCACGCAGGGTTTTCAAGTACGTTGCGCGCGATCACATTCGGCACATGGCAATCGTAATAACCACGACCGATCAGCGAACGGTAAACCTTGTTCTTTTCCGCCATCGCACGCAAGCGCGCCAGTGCCTCGGTCTCGCTCAAGCCTTCACCGATCGACATGCCTTGGTCGCGGCGAATATCACTCGGTATCACCGCATCGACAAACTCGTCTAATGAAGTAAAGCCCAAGCTATCCAGCATTTTCTGGCGTGACTCTGATGAAGGGCCGATATGGCGGCGCGCAAAATTCGTACTCATGAAATACCTCTCCAAATAAAAAGCCGCACTGCCCATTCCGGATGCTGGAATTGGGACTAGTGCGGCTCAAAACATACTAAACAGACAATCAGCTAATGAAATCCTGATAAGCGTCTTCGTCCATCAGCTCATCGAGCTCAGCTTCATCGCTCAGGCGGATCTTATATACCCAACCGTTGCCTTCTGGATCATCATTAACACCGGCTGGCGCATCGACCAACGCTTCATTAACTTCGACCACTTCACCACTGACCGGGCTTTTCACTTCACCGGCCGCTTTAACTGACTCAATCACTGCTGCTTCATCGCCAGTACTGACTTCAGCACCAACTTCCGGCAATTCGACAAAAACAATATCACCAAGCTCTGATTGCGCATGGTCAGTGATGCCCACTGTACCCACGCCATCAATCACTTCAATCCATTCGTGGTCTTGCGTAAACTTTTTCATTGCGACTCCTGAAGATAGCCATTGATTAATATTATCCAGTGACCCATTTTAACAAAGCTCTTTACGCCAGTGTTATTTTCATACATAAATAATACTCACGCAGGCATGTATATCGTTGCTCATATTGTTCACCTGTCGCTGGCATGATACCCTTCTCCGTTATTTTGTCGTTAAACAAGGAATACCATGAATATCATCATACTTGGGGCACCCGGCTCCGGCAAAGGCACACAATCAGCTCGTTTGATCGAAGGCTACAACCTCCAACACCTCGCCACTGGCGACATGTTGCGCAGCGAAATTGCCCAGCAAAGCGAACTCGGCAAAGCGGCAAAGCAAATCATGGATGCAGGTCAGCTGGTCAGCGACGACATCGTCATCGGTATGATCGAAAAGCGCCTCGGTGAGCAAGGTGGGCTGTTTGACGGCTTCCCACGCACCATCGCTCAAGCTGAAGCACTTGATAAGCTGCTCGAAGAACGCGGCGAACAAATTGACCACGTCATTGAGCTGCAAGTAGCAGACGAAGAAATCGTCTCACGCATGCTTGAGCGCGGCCGCAGCGACGACAACGAAGAAACCATCCGCAACCGCCTTGAAGTATTCAGCAAGCAAACCAAGCCACTAATCGAGTACTACCAAAAGCAAGGCAAGCTGCATTCGGTTGATGGCACTGGCGAACTCGCCGACATCACCGCACGCATCAAGCAAGCCATCGACGGCTAAATATGAGCGGCAACAGCTTTGGGCAAAACCTGATCCTTTCCACCTTTGGCGAAAGCCACGGCGTAGCAATCGGCGGTACGCTGGACGGATGCCCATCGGGTATCAGGCTGGATACTGAAATGGTGCAGCGCGAGCTTGATCGGCGCAAGCCCGGCACCTCGCGCCACGTCACACCGCGTCAGGAAAGTGATTGCGTGGAAATTCTTTCCGGCGTCTTTGAAGGCCAAACCACCGGTACGCCAATTGGCCTGCTGATCCGCAACAACGATCAACGCTCGCAGGACTACGGCAAAATCAAAGATCAATTTCGCCCCGGCCATGCCGACTTCACCTACCAACACAAATACGGCATTCGCGACTATCGCGGCGGTGGACGTTCATCTGCGCGTGAAACCGCAATCCGCGTTGCCGGTGGTGCAATTGCCAAAGCTGTTCTCGACCAACTTACGGGCGTGCGTATTCGCAGCTACGTCTCACAAATTGGCGAACACAAGCTGCACTTTGAAGATTGGGCGCAGGTGCAAGAAAACCCATTCCAATGCCCCAACGCAGAACAAGTACCCACACTTGAGCGCTATCTGTACGACATCCGTAAATCCGGTGACTCGATCGGCGCTGAGATAACACTCGTTGCGGAAAACGTACCCGTCGGCCTTGGTGAACCCGTATTTGACCGCCTTGATGCTGAGCTTGCCAAGGCACTGATGAGCATCAACGCGGTCAAAGGCGTGGCGATTGGCGACGGCTTTGACGTCATCACTCAAAGAGGCAGTGAGCACCGCGACGAACGCCGCACCGATGCCGGCTTTTTGAGCAACCATGCCGGCGGTATTCTCGGCGGCATCAGTAGTGGACAACCAATCACGGCAAAAATTGCCTTCAAGCCCACTTCCAGCATTCTCGTTCCAGGTCAAACCACCGATATTCACGGTCAGGATGTCGAGCTCGTCACCAAAGGTCGCCACGATCCTTGCGTCGCCCTGCGTGCTTGCCCAATCGTCGAAGCCATGGCTGCGCTGACCCTTGCCGACCACTACCTGCGCCAACGTGGACAAAACGGACGCATCGGCTAATTCACGACACATCCACCTGATCACTGCTGCTGATCTCCCCATCAGCAGCGTCTTTGGTCGTGACCTCCTTATCAAGGACTACCGCCGCCATCTCGGGCGCAGCCACCAGCAGCTCTACTGGGACGCCAGCGACGGGCTACACCCCAACGCTTTTGCCGCCATGCTCGGCACCATCGAAGCAGGTGGCGACGTTCTACTGCATTTACCAGAAGACTACCCCAACGGCGATCCCGACCACATCCGCGCGCTTGATTATGGCCGCGACCCACTGACTTGCAAACAAAATTTCAATCAGCGTTTACGCCATCTGATTAGCGCCAAAACTTCAGGCTGGGAATATACCGACCATAGCCCACCACCTAAATTTACCCTCGCACCACAAGCCATCATTGGCCGTCGAGGACGCGGTAAATCAACATGGCTGGGGCAAAAAATTCACTGGCTACATAGCCAAGGCATAACAAACATATTGGTCATTGCGCCATACCGCGACAACATCCGTGCATTGACAGCAGCCGCACAACACACACCATTCACTTTTTTGCCGCCCGATGACGCACTTTACCGCCATCCTGACGCGGACTACCTAATTATTGATGAAGCCAGCGCCATTCCCATTGCACAATTAAACGCATTGCTTGATTTATATCCACAGCACAGCCTCGCAGCCACTACCGACGGCTATGAAGGCCACGGCCAACGCCTGCGCCTGCAATGTCTGCCGCAGCGCCATATTACAATCCATGAGCTAAGCGAAGCACACCGCTACAGCGCCTTTGACCCTCTCGAACAGTTTACCGAGGCAGCATTTTTATTACATCAGCCTATTGCTGAACACATCACCGCCGAGGAAATCACCATTGAAGCGGTCAAACGCAGCCAGTTAATGCACAGCGAACCACTACTGCGGCAAATCATCGCCCTGTTATGGCGAGCGCACTACCGCAATACACCTGCTGACCTCAAGCGATTGCTTGACTTGCCCGATCAGTATCTGTGGATCGCCAAGTCCAGCCAATTGGTCATCGGTGTTTTGCATATTGTTTTGGAAACACCACTACCAAGTGAGCTGATCCAACCAATCATCAGTGGTGAGCGCCGACCACAGGGCCGCCTGCTGATGCAGCAACTACTGCGCCACACACAGCACCCTGATTATGCCGAGCACACTCTGGCGCGTATCCAGCGTATCGCCACCCACCCAGCCATACGTCGCCAAGGTATCGCCGCCGCACTGATTCAAACTGCTAGCCAATCACTCCCTCACACACTCGGCGTCAGTTACGCACACAATAATGAGCTCGCCGCTTTCTGGTCGTCACAAGGCTTTAGCGAAATATACCGTGCCAATAAGCACCGCAGCCATCAACAAGGCCCAACCAGCCTCAATATTCGCTGCTGAACAACAGAGCAAACAAATGCTTGGCGCTAATGCATGATCGGAAACCGCGTCACCCGCCGAAACATGCTAAAATTTTGCGTATATATCTCAGGAGATACATCATGACGCAATACGACCTCATCGTTGTCGGCGCTGGCCCGGCTGGCTTGAGCTTTTGCCGCTCAATGGCAAAAAGTGGCCTCAATATCGCGGTGATTGACAATCACGATGCGGAGACACTCGCCAACCCACCTTTTGATGGCCGCGAAATCGCACTCACCCATCCCTCAAAAGACACCTTGCAAGCACTCGATATTTGGCAGCACTTTCCTGAAGATGAAATCTATAATCTACGCGAAGCATCTGTCGTTAACGGTGATTCCCCGTATCAGCTGCACTTCCCGCTCCCAGCAACCAATACCAGCAAAGAGCCAATCGAAACGCTTGGCTATTTGGTATCGAATCACTTAATTCGCAAAGGTGCCTACGAAGCTTGCCAACAGCAAGACAACCTGACTTGGTATCTCAATCGCCGCGTCACTGATGCCAATGGTGGCGCTGAGCAAGCCACAATTACGCTTGATGATGGCACGGAACTCAGTGCCGAATTGATCGTCGCTGCAGACAGCCGCTTTTCATTCATACGCCGCGCCATGGGTATTCCAACTGACATGCACGACTTCGGCCGTACCGTCATGGTGTTCCGCCTTGAACACACCATCAGCAATGACCACACCGCTTTTGAGTGCTTCTTCTACGGCTCGACTCTCGCCCTGCTACCACTCACCGACCACATGACCAACTGCGTCATCACCATCGACAGCAGCCGCGTTGGCGAACTCAAAGCCATGAATGATGAGCAACTCGCCAATTTCGTCACTGAGCAAGTCAGCCACCGCTTTGGCAATATGAAGCTCGCCAGTACCATTCATGACTACCCGCTGATGGGCGTACACGCACGCCGCTTTTTCTCACCACGCTGCGCACTGATTGGAGACGCAGCCTGTGGTATGCACCCAGTAACCGCGCACGGCTTCAACCTCGGCCTACAAAGCCAAGCGATTCTTTCACGCCTTATCCTGCGCCAAGCCGGCCAAGGCAAAGACATCGGCAGCGCTGAAATGCTACGCCGCTATAACCTCGAGCACATGAAAAACACCCGCTTGCTCTACCACGGCACCAACGCCATCGTAAAACTGTTTACCCGTGAGACGCGCCCCGCAAGATTTCTCCGCGACGGTATCTTGCGCGTCTCAAACCGCCTACCTCCACTCAAAACGCTCATTACCCGCCAACTTACCGGCTAGGCACATGATCGTGGCAAAGCGTTCATCTACTTTTCTTTAGCATCACCATTAAAATTGCTAGAATAAGAGCCACTATCATTTTTACGTTTTCAATCAGGAGAAACCATGAAAACAACATTAAAGGCGCTTACAATTGCCAGCTTGGCTGCAATCAGCCTCTCAGCCTCAGCCAAAGTTTCTGACGGCCAAAAATTTGGCGATTGGGAAGGCACATGCCAAGGAAATGAATGCGGCGTCGTACAAACTGTAGATAACGACAAAGGCCAGCCAGTCGGGCAAATCCTCATCCGTAAAGTACCTGAAGCAGACAACGCTCCAACCCTGTTCGTGACTGTACCACTTGGCGTTAACTTGCGCGCTGGTATGGCATTTGCCATCGACGGCAAAGAACTTGGCGTCGTTCCTTATGATTTCTGTACTGATGGTGGCTGTAATGCAGCAGTACCACTCGACCCGGATTCAGTCGCAAAAATCAAGGCTGGTGGCGCACTACAGGTAGCAGCTTTTGTTGGTGATAAGCAACAAACCATGGGCTTTTCACTTAAAGGCGTTACTGCTGCAATCAATGCACTGTAATCGCTTTAATTAAGATGCAAAAAACCCGGCTTTAAGCCGGGTTTTTTATGGTCATATACTTCTTAAATACCTATGCATCAGCCAAGTCAAAAATCAGCTCGGCCGGTAGCCATTTTTCGCCGTCGAGTGCTTCCGGCAATGGCTGCTGGAATGTACTCATCAGCTCTTCCCATTCCTGTATTTTCGGGCGCTCGGCGAGCTTTTCATCCATTGCCGCGAAGGTGAACTGGTCGTTCACCTCCATCAGCATCACGAGGCGATTACCGCGGCGGTAGATTTTCATCTCTTCAATGCCGCAGTCGCGAATGTGGGCAATCACTTCCGGCCACACGTTGCGATGATGCGCTTCGTAAGCCTCAATCAGCTTTGGGTCATCTTTCAGGTCAAGAAAGAGTATGTATTGCATGGCTTACTCCTACTTAGTCTTGTGGTTTACCCGAGGCGATACGCGAGATGATCAGCGCTACGAGGATAAATGTACCGGTGATCAGCTCAATCACTGTGCCGGGTACTTGCAGTGAACGCAGCAGCTGGTCAATAAACTTGAGCAGCAAGATACCGGTCAGTGCGCCGAAGATCGAGCCACGGCCACCGTTCAGTGATACCCCGCCAATAACACATGCAGCGAAGACGGTGAAGATATAGCCCGAACCTTGCGCCTGACCAACCGAAGCGTATTGCGTGGTGTAGAGAATACCGGCAATCGCCGCGAGTACACTGGCAAAGACCAGGACACCGGTCACCAGCAGATTAACGCGGATACCCGCTGCACGCGCCGCATCAGCATTGCCGCCAATCGCATACAGTGAGCGACCGGCACGCATATAGCGCATGAACAGAATCAAAATGATGCCGGTAAATACGAATACCCAGAAGCTCAGCGACATACCGAGGAAGCCGAAGCCTGCCAATGTCTGAAATTGCTCGGGCAATTGGTAGAGGCTCGAACCGCCGGTGATAAAGGTTTGCAGACCACGCAATGCGGTGAGCATACCGAGGGTGACGATAAAACCGTTCAAGCGGAATTTGACGATGAGCAGTGCATTGAGCAAGCCAACTGTCGCACCAACGAGAATACCCGCTGGTAATGCCAGTGCATCGGGCAAGAAGCCGCCAGTGGAAGTCATGGTTGCGCCGACTGTCATCCACACTGCTGCTGCCGGTGCGAGGCCAAATGTTGATTCAAGCGACAAATCCATGCGCCCGATAATCAGCACCATCGCTTCCGCTAGTACCAGAATACCAATTTGTGTCGATTGCTCGATTGGAATCTTGAGGATACCCCAAGTCATGAAATTGTCGGTTGTGAGGTAACCGATCAACATGATCAGCAAGATGGGGGGAATCAGGACGAAATCGCGCAGACTTGCCCAGTGAATTACCTGTTTTTGACTCATATTGATGCCTCCTGTTTAACCTGATATTGATAGCGATATCCGTCCCCTTCATACAGCCCTTCCATCGCTGCAATCAGGTCTTCGTCCTGCCATCCCAAGGGGAATTCATGGGTGATTGCACCGTGATACATGACCAGCACGCGGTCACAGCCGCGCAGGTCGTCAAGTTCATCGGATACAATCAGAACAGAGGTTTGCTCTGTTTCACTGGTTTGCTGCACGCAGTCGAGCAGCGTTTCTTTACTTTTGATGTCCACACCGGCGGTCGGCGAAATCATCACCAATAAATCGGGGTGATTTGCCATCGCACGCGCCTGCACCACTTTCTGCTGATTGCCGCCGGACAAGCCGATTACTGGTTGATCAGGGCCGTAAGTCTTGACGTCGAGCTTGGCAATCCAATCCTTGGCGAGGCCGCTGATCCGGCTGCGATTGAGCAAGCCGCCTTTGCCGAGCTTTGGCCACATCGCCATACTCGCGTTTTCGGCAATGCTCATATCCGGCACAAAGCCTTCGTGGTGACGGTCTTGCGGCACGAAGCCAATGCCGGCATCGAGTGCGGCACGGACGTTATGACCGGCATAAGTCTCACCATTGAGGCGAATTTCACCGCCCGTAGATGGCTGCAAACCAACAATCGTTTCTGCCAGCCCAACTTTACCGCACCCACCAGAGCCAGCCAGCCCGACCATTTCACCCTTGCGGATACGCAAGGAAATATCCTTGAAGCGGTACTGGTGCGAGAGGTTGCGGATGTCGAGTGTGGTTTCGTCAGAAAGCTGGCGCGTTTCGTATTGCTTGTCGACGTAGCGCTCGCCGGTCATCGCTTCAATCATCGCGCGCTGATCGAGTTCTTCGACCGGTGCGGTAAGGATGTGCTTGGCATCGCGGTACACGGTGACGTCCTGACACACGTCATAGACTTCCGAAAGGTGATGCGAGATGAACATAAATGTCACGCCCTGCTTTTGCAGCGCCTGCATGCGGTCAAACAGGCGCAGAATAGCTTTGCCATCGAGCATCGCAGTTGGCTCATCGAGAATGATGAAACGTGCGCCAAAGCTGAGCGAGCGCGCAATTTCAACCAGCTGGCGATTTTCCACGTCGAGCAATCCGGCTTCCATACGCACGTCTACCGGAATATTCCATTCGTCGAGAATATCTTGTGCTTTGCGGTGCAGTGCGCCCCAGTCGATGAATTTCTTACCGAGATCCTGACGGTTCATGAGCAGGTTTTCCGCCACACTCATATTGCGCATGATCGTCGAATACTGATACACGCAGGCGACGTGCTGTCGCCACGCGGCCAGATCGCCTGGTGCTGGCGCCGGTTGCCCGTTAAAGAATACTTCGCCACTGTCAGGCGGCTGCAAACCGGTCATGATCGATACCAGCGTCGATTTGCCGGCACCATTACGTCCGACCAGTGCATGGGTACGGCCTGCAGTGATTTTAATGCCCACATCATTGAGTGCCACGGTACGACCATAGCGCTTGGTCACGTTGCGCACTTCTACCAGTGGCGTTTCGGCTGTTTTGATTTCGTTCACTCGCCCTCCACGGTCTTGATTATCCTTGTTGATTCCGCGCAAAAAACACATTGATCAAGATGCTTTTTGCGCGAAACCCTCGGTTTAATTTAATCAAGGGGCAGCGAAACCGCCCCGATCAGAACAGTTAATCCGGTTGATGTGCAGGCAATGCCAGTCTGCACACCAAACAGGTTTAACTATCTTAGTTATTGCCCCACAGCGTATCGCTGTCAGCAGCAACGGTTTCCAACTCGCCGATTGTGGCGCCATCAGCGGTGACGACTGGTGCGAGAATTTGGTCTTCAAGCAAGCCTTCGCGTGGTGACACGATGGTTGAGCCGTGGTCAGTTTCGCCTTCAGCAAAAGTTTCACCATTTGCGGCGGCTTTCGCATAGTACAGCGCCCACTCTGCATAGCCATCAGCCGGCTGAGAGACAGTCGCGTCAATATCGCCGCGCTGGATCGCTTTCAGCTCACTGTTGATGCCGTCGTTAGACACGATCACGATGTGGCCTTCTTCACCGGCTGGCTTGAGCAGGTCTTTCTGGCGCAGGAATGCCAAAGTTGGCTCAAGGTAAACGCCACCGGCCTGCATATAAATACCGTTCACATCTCCACCAGCCAACGCTGTTTGCAGGCCAGCGATTGCAGGCTCAGCTTTCCAGTTGGTTGGGACTTCGATCACTTCGATGTCTGGATAATTTGAAGACATGCACTCGGCAAATGCTTCAGAGCGGTCACGACCGTTAATCGAGTTCAGTGCGCCCTGAAACTCAACCGCGCGACCTTTGCCGCCGAGCTTTTCACCAATCACGATGCAAGCGTTACGGCCGTAAGCCTTGTTGTCCGCACGGACGACCATATAGACGTTACCGGCATCAGGACGGGTATCAACCGCAACGACTGGTACGCCCGCTTTTTCAGCCTGATCGAGTGCGCTCTTTGCTGCTGCGGTATCTTGTGGTGCAAGCACGATCGCCTGTACGTTTGATTGCAGCATTTGCTGGGTGTTGGCGATCATTTTTTGTGCATCGTTATTTGATGACGTATTGAACAGCTTGACGCCAGCTGCTTCTGCTTTGCCCGGTGCGTACTGGCTGAATGCCGTCCAGAAGTCGCTGTCGTTGCGTGGCTGATCGAAGCCGACCGTGATCTCTTCTGCCACAGCAGAACCCATTGCGGCAAAGCCAACAGCCAGTGCGAGTAATTGCTTGGTGTGTTTCATGTGTCTCTCCTCGGTTGAAAAATCAAAAATCAGGTCAATGCACGGTCGAGATGGGTGTAACCACCATCGACAAACAAACATTGCCCCGTGGTATGCGCAGCGCGCGGTGAGAGCAAGAACACCACCGTCGCAGCGATTTCCTCGCTAGTGGTCATGCGGTGTCCGAGCGGAATTTTCTGGGTGATGGTTTTGAGCTTTGCTTCACTGTCGTCAAAGCTGGAAATCCATTTTTCGTAGAGCGGCGTCATGACTTCGGCGGGAATCACGGCATTGACGCGCACACCGCGATCGTGCAGCGCAGCCGCCCATTCACGGGTCAGCCCCATACGCCCGCCATTGGCTGCGGCGTAACCACTGGTTTCACCTTGCCCCGTCCACGCGGTTTTCGAGCCGATATTAACCACGCTACCGCCGTGCTGCTCAATCTCGGGCAAGCAGTAATGCATCATGGTGTAGTAATGCACGAGGTTCTTTTCCAGCGATGCGCGGAATGCGTCCACGCCCGCATCCAAGCCAACGTTGTCATTGACCCCGGCGTTATTAACCAACCCGTCAATGCGACCGTATTTGGCCTTGATCTCATCAATACTTTGTTTGCACGCCGCTTCGTCGGTCAGTTCGGTCGTGAATACCGCGTAATCACCTTTGCTATCGAACAACGCGCGGTTTTCATCGCTCAGCGGTGAACGTGCAGTAATCGCAACCTTTGCGCCCTCTTCGAGCAATAATGCGGTAATCGCTGCGCCAATGCCCGAGCCGCCGCCGGTGACAACAAATACCTTATCTTTCAAATCCAGATTCATACGTTTTCCTCCAAGCGATAAACGCGCCGCGCTGTGCCTTCTTCGGCATCCATGCGCTCTGCCGCACTCAACTGTGCCGCAAATTGCTGCCACACATCAAGCAGCTCGCTGTATTCATGGCCGAGCAAACTCACCGGCCAATCCGAACCCCACAGGCAACGCCCCGTGCCAAACCATTCCAGCGCATCCGACCAATACGGCGATACCTCGTCCAAACCGGCGCCTTTACCTGCTTCGAGTAAGATACCCGACAGCTTGACTGCGACGTGTTCCATCGCCGCCAGTTCCTTCATTGCCCGCTGCCAATGCTTGCGCTGCTCGCGATCACCGAAGACCGGCTTGGCGAGATGGTCAACCACCAACTGCGCCTTATCGTGCCTGGCACAAAATTGCAGCGCCGCATCGAGGTCTTTTTGCTGCACCAATACGTCGTATGTGATACCGCGCTGCTGCAAGCGCTTAATACCGCGATTGAAGTCCGGTCGTGCCAAAAACAGGCTCGGATCGGGTTCGTCCTGCACGATATGGCGATAGCCGCACAGTGCTTGCAAATGCGCGTGGCTTTCCAAACGGTCGTCAATATCTGCGGCACAGAAATCGAGCCAACCGACCACTGCCAACACCGCATCGTGCTGCGTTGCCAAATCAAGCAGAAAGGCATTTTCTGCTTCATCGCAACGTGCCTGCACCGCAATGCAGCCGCTGATACCGTGACGCTGCATGTCCATATCGGCAGGCAAACGGTCGCGGCGCAACGCATCCATTTCCGGCGCTATCCACGGATACGCCGATGCGTCGTAGTGCCAGAAATGAACGTGGCTATCAATCATTCAGCCCCCTGAAGCGGTACTGTTGCAATGACTCCGGCTTCATCTCGATTGAAAAACCGGCTGCCTTTGGCGGCATGTACGCGGCATTTTCAATCACGCACGGATCAAAGAAATGCTCGTGCAGGTGATCAACGTATTCGGTCACGCGCCCTTCCTTCTCGCCCGAGAAGCACAGGTAATCAATCATCGACAAATGCTGTACGTATTCGCACAAGCCCACGCCGCCCGCATGCGGGCATACTTTGAGGCCGTATTTCGCTGCCATCAGCAATACCGCCAGCACTTCATTCACGCCGCCGATACGGCAAGCGTCAATCTGCACCACATCAATCGCTTCGCGCATGATAAACTGCTTGAACATAATGCGGTTTTGGCACATTTCACCGGTTGCAACTTGCACCGGCGCAACTGCCTGACGAATAGCGCGGTGAGCTTCAACGTCATCAGGCGAGGTCGGTTCTTCGATAAACCACGGCTTGGCAAAGGCAAGCTGCTTGACCCATTCAATCGCCTGCTCGCGTTCCCAAATCTGGTTGGCATCGATCATCAACTGACGATCCGGGCCAATCACTTCACGCGCAATGCGCAGGCGGCGGATATCGTCTTCCAGATCGCGGCCAACTTTGAGCTTGATGTGCGAGAAACCGGCATCAACTGCTTCCTGACACAGGCGCGCCAGCTTTTCATCGCTGTAGCCGAGCCAGCCGGCCGAAGTCGTATAGCACGGGTAGCCTTCGGCAAGCAGGCGCTCGATACGCTCAGCCTTGCCCTCGCTCCACTTGTGCAATAACTCGTGTGCTTCTTCACGGGTCACGCAGTCGGTGAGGTAGCGGAAATCAATGCAATCGAGTAACTGATCCGGCGACATATCTGCGACCAGACGCCATACCGGCTTGCCCTCAACCTTCGCCCACAAATCCCATACCGCGTTGACCACGGCACCGGTTGCCAAGTGCATCGCACCTTTGTCCGGGCCAATCCAGCGCAGTTGGCTGTCATCGGTGAGCTTGCGCCAGAACAGCGCAGGATTGCTGCGCACTTCATCGAGATTCAGCCCGACGACCAAATGGCGCATCGCTTCAATCGCCACGCAGCAAATGTCGTTGCCGCGCCCGATGGTGAAGGTCAGGCCGTGGCCTTCGTGTTCACCATCGGTTTTCAGGATGACGTAAGCGGCGGAATAATCCGGATCGGGGTTCATCGCATCCGAACCGTCGAGGCTTTGCGAGGTCGGGAAGCGGACGTCCAAGACTTCCAAATCAGTAATCGTAATACTCATGTTATTTCGCCTCGGTGACGTTTTGCTGCTGCTCGCCCAAGCCTTCGATGCCAAGGCGGACGACCTGACCGGCACGCAGATAAACAGGCGGCTTTTGCCCTAAACCAACGCCTGGCGGTGTACCGGTAGAAATTACATCCCCGGGTTGCAAGCTCATGAAGCGGCTCAAGTAGCTAACAACATGCGCGACGCTGAAAATCATCGTTTCGGTGCTGCCGTCCTGATAGCGCTTGCCATCGACTTCCAGCCACATGCTCAATTTCTGTGGATCAGTAACTTCATCTTTGGTCACCAGCCACGGGCCAATCGGACCAAAGCTGTCGCAGCCCTTGCCTTTATCCCAAGTGCCGCCGCGCTCAATTTGGAATTCGCGTTCGGATACATCGTTAATCACGCAATAGCCTGCAACGTGATCAAGTGCATCAGCTTCGTCAATGTAGCTACCGCCTTTGCCGATCACCACGCCGAGCTCGACTTCCCAATCAGTCTTTTTTGAATCGCGCGGAATGATGATGTCGTCATTCGGGCCGCTGATTGCACTGGTCCACTTGTTAAAAATCACCGGTTCTTCAGGAATATCTGCGCCGGTTTCTGCGGCGTGGTCTGAATAGTTGAGGCCGATACAAATAAACTTGCCAACCTTACCAACGCACGCACCAAGGCGCGGCTCACCATCAACGACCGGCAATGAACTTACATCCAGCTTTTGTAACTCACCGAGTTTGTTCGCCAGCGTTGCGCCGTCAATATCTTCAACTACCGCTGATAAATCGCGAATTTTGCCGTCATCATCAAGTAAACCCGGCTTTTCCTGTCCTTTATTGCCATAACGCAGTAATTTCATTGCTTGTACTCCTTAATGATGTTGTATTTAGTTAGACCAGCCGCCATCAATCACCTGACAAGTACCGGTGGTAAAGCCGGAAGCGTCACTGGCAAGATAGGTTGCCAGTGCAGCAATTTCTTCAGCCTTACCAACGCGCCCCATTGGCTGGCGTGCGACAAAATCAGCGTACACATCTTCAACGCTACGGCCACTTTCGGCAGCCTGGGTCTCGATGCGCTGGCCAAGCGACGGGGTTTCAACCGTACCCGGGCAGATCGCATTGCAGCGGATGCCCTTGGTCACGTAATCAGCAGCTATAGATTTGGTCAGACCAATTACCGCTGCCTTGGTCACGCTATAAGCGAAGCGGTTCGGTACGCCCTTGATACTCGAAGCGGCTGAGGACATATTGATAATTGAGCCGCTACCGCGCGACAGCATTGACGGCAACACCGCCTGAATGGTTTCAAACATCGACGACACGTTAATCAGCCATGCCTTATCGAGGTCTTCACGGCTGCAATCTTCAATCGTACCGGCCGGAACCCAGCCTGCGCAGTTGAACAACACATCCACGCCATCGAGGCCGGCAAAGAAATCACGGATCGCAGCGCTGTCAGTAACGTCTAGCACCGCAGTGCGAATACGCTCGTGCTGCAATTCATTCAATGCCTGCTGGTTAATATCAGTCGCAATGACTTCCGCACCTGCTTCGGCAAACGCCAGTGCTGACGAACGTCCAATCCCCTGACCTGCTGCAGTCACCACACATATCTTTCCGTGCAAATCGATGTTCATAATAATTAACCTGTCTGTTTAATAACTATCCCATGGTTAAAATCATACCCAAAATAATTGGTCAGTACAATAGCTTTCATTCAAACCAATTCACATATCCACCATGCCCTTATTTCCGTTAAAATACCTGTAAACATTTCCTATAAATATAAATATGCAGCGCATCTATAAAACCATCGTTCACACCATTCAGCAGCGCATCAGGCAAGGTGACTACCCCATCGGCGCACCACTCCCCAGCGAGCGAGACCTCGCCAAGCAGCTTGGCGTCAGCAGAACATCTGTGCGTGAGGCAATCATTGCGCTTGAAGTGTCAGGCTGGGTGCAGGTCAAGCTTGGTAGCGGTGTCTACGTCATTGCCGACGACAGTAACGCATCGCTTAGCCTTGACTGGCCACTTGACCCCGAAATCAGCCCTTACCTCGACAATTCGCAAGAAGAAATTTCGCCTTTTTCGCTCTTGCAAGCACGGCTACTGATTGAGCCGGAATCAGCGGCACTCGCGGCCAAGTCGATGGATAAAGCCCAGCTACGCGCAATCAAAGAAGCCTATTTGATGAACGTGCAGGACAACCTCCAAGGCTCAACCACTCATATCGGCGACCGCCTGTTTCACATCCGCATCGCCGAAGCCAGCGGCAACGATGCCTACGCCTATTTCATGCGTGAATTGCTTGGGCACAAATATGGCAAACTGTTTACCACCCTACAGCGGCTCTACACGCCTGAAGACATGCCGATGCGCTCACAGCAAGAGCATCTTGCCGTTCTCATTGCCCTCGAAGCACGCGACAGCGACGCCGCACGCCACGCCATGCACGAACACCTGCACAACGTCATGACCATGTTCATGAATGCGCAGAACAAAAATACAGATAAAGCCCCGAATAAGGCTCAAGATAAAGCGATACAAGGAACCTAAATAATGAAACTTGATTTCCAGCCAGACGGCGTCCTTTTTGACTGCGACTCAACCCTCTCGACCATTGAAGGAATCGACGAGCTTGCCGCTCACGCCAATTGCCGCGCTGAAATTGCCGCCTTCACTGATCGCGCCATGAATGGCGAAGTGCCACTTGAAGCCGTGTATAGCAAACGCCTCGACATCATCCACCCGCACCGCGACGACATCACCGCCATCGCGCAGCAATACCTCGACACCATCACCACAGGTGCCGCGGAAACCATCGCCGCACTGCAATCGCGTGGTATTAAAGCTGGGATCATCAGCGGTGGACTGCGCGATGCCATCCTGCCACTCGCTTCACGGCTCGGCATTGCCGCAGACGACGTCCACGCCGTCGAACTCGACTTTGACGACGACGGCAACTACCGCGCCGTCAAGCCATCACCTTTGACCACTGCTGACGGCAAACATGAGATTGCCGCTGCATGGAAAGCACGCCACAATCTAAGCCACACAGTACTGATTGGCGACGGCGCCAGTGACGTCGCAGCACTCGGTGGCGTCGATGCCGTGATTGGCTACGGCGGCGTCATCAGCCGCGCCAACGTCGAACAAACCGCCACCCTCTTTTATCGTGAACAAGACTTACGCGGCCTCCTGCCCATCCTCGGAGTAGCATCATGAACATACAGGAAAAAATCGGCCAATTTTACCTCGGCAGCGACATCGACCTACCCGAACTCGCCATCAACTACGACGCCAAAGACCTCACCACCCACGCCGTAATCGTCGGGATGACCGGCTCGGGCAAAACCGGCCTTGGCATCTGTCTGCTCGAAGAAGCTGCGCTCGATGGCATTCCGGTGATTGCCATCGACCCCAAAGGTGATATGGGCAACCTCGCGCTCAACTTCCCCGAATTACGCCCCGAAGACTTCAAACCGTGGGCTGACCCCGCAACCCTCGCTCAACAAGGACTAAGCACCGATGAATGGGCTACACAAATTGCACAAACATGGCGTAAAGGCATCACCGAAAGCGGACAAAGCCCCGCACGCATGCAAGCGCTCAAAGACGCCAGCCCCGTCACCATCTATACCCCCGGCAGCAACAACGGTGTGCCGCTCTCATTACTCGCTGACCTCGCGCCGCCCGATGCCACACTGCGCGGCGACAGCGAAGCCTACGGAGAAACCCTTGATGCTTGTGCTTCGGCACTACTCGCACTCACCGGAGATAAAAGCGATTCGCTCGACCCCATCCACATTTTCCTCACCCAAATCCTGCGTCACCACTGGGACAAAGGGCAAACCCTAAGCCTCGCTGACCTGATTAAAGCCATCCTGCGCCCGCCGTTCAAAGAGCTTGGCGTTATGCCACTCGACGACGTGATCAGCGACAAAACCCGCAAAAGCCTCGCAACCAGCTTCAACAGCCTGCTCGCTTCGCCCTCATTCAGCGCTTGGACGCAAGGCGCACCGCTAGACAGCCAAAACCTGCTCTTCGACGCACAGCAGCGCCCGCAAACCGCGGTACTTAACATCGCACACCTTAGCGAAGACGAACGCATGTTTTTCGTCACCCTGCTGCTATCCAACCTCATCTCGTGGATGCGCCAGCAAAGCGGCACCGGCACCCTGCGTGCCATTCTCTATATGGATGAAATCTTTGGCTACCTGCCGCCAACTGCCAACCCACCGAGTAAGCAACTCTTGCTCACCCTGCTTAAGCAGGCCCGTGCGTACGGCTTAGGTCTCGTCTTATCGACGCAAAACCCCATCGACCTTGACTACAAAGCGCTATCCAACGCCGGAACATGGTTCGTCGGCCGCCTGCAAACCGCGCAAGACCGCGCCCGCCTGCGTGACGGCCTGCTCGCCGCCAGCCCCGGGGCATTTAGCAGTGAAGACCTCGACGCCGCACTCAACCAACTCGGCAAGCGCACCTTCCTGCTGCACAACGTACACGAAAACGTCCCCTGCCTGTTCCATACCCGCTGGGCAATGAGCTACCTCGCTGGCCCGCTCGACAAAGCCCGCCTCGCACTGCTCAAACCTGAAGACAGCGAAAACAACCCGGCTGCTAGCACTGCCGAAACACCAAACAGCAACGACAGCCTTCCCATCCTGCCCGATGGTATCGGCCACTACTATGCACCGCTAACCAGCATGCCACTTGCAGCCGTCCACTACCGCCCGTGGCTTTTGGCTCGCGCTACCCTGTATTTCAAGGATCGCACCAGCAATACACAGCACGAACAAAGCTTGCTGCTCGCCACCGACGCACACAGCCACGAACCCGACTGGAGCCAATCACTACCACTCAACCTTAATCTTGGCCAACTCAACCAAGCGCCTAATCGCCCAGCCATACATGACCCTGCAGCCGTCCAGCTAAGCTATAAAAAAACCTGGCAAGAGACAGAAAAAGCCCTTAAAACCTATCTGCGCCAGCAACACACCCTCGAACTCTACTACGCTGCAGACCTCAAAACCTACAGCGAACCCGGCGAAGACGAAGCCAGCTTCCGCAATCGCCTCATGCCCATCGCCCGTGAAGCACGCGATGCGGACATGGACGCCATCCGCGAGCGCTACGCACGCAAGCAAGCCACGCTTGAAAAGCAATTACTCACCGCCGAAAATCAGCTCGCCACGCAAAAAAGCCAAAGCACACAAAGCTGGATAGACGCAGGCATCAGCATTGGCGGTGCACTGCTCGGTGCATTCACTGGTCGCAGTAACCGCCGTAACACCAGTACTGCTCTACGCCGTGCATCACGTATCGGTAAAGAGCGTCAGGACGTCGCCGCCGCTGAAGCCAAGCTCGCACTCATCGAGCAACAAGTCGCCGACCTCGAAGCCGCATTGGAAAAAGAACTCGACGACCTGCGCACCACTTACGACACGCAGAGCATCGCGCTCACCACACGCAGCATCAGCGCCACCAGCCGCGACATCCAGATTGATGAACTCGCCGTACTGTATCGACCGGAGTAAAGATGACGATAACCATCCGCGAATGCCGCCCCAATGACATCCCTGCCGCACTTGAGCTATGGGCAAGCACGCCCAATATGGGTATGCACCCCGTTGACGATACACCCGAAGCACTGACCAACTTTCTCGCCTTCAATCCCGGCATCAACTTTGTTGCTATGGATGGCGATGAGTTGGTTGGTATCGTGCTGTGCGGTTGCGACGGCCGCCGCGGCACCATTTACCACGCAGCGATTGCCGCCAGTCATCAACGCCGTGGCATCGCCACCCGCATGCTCAATGCCTGTGAAAATGCCTTGAAAGAGCGTGGTATAACAAGAATGCGCCTGATGATTTTCAATGATAACCATAGCGGCAAAGCGTTTTGGGCAGCGCATGGCTGGCAACAGCATGACTATATCGACTACTACGGTAAAGATCTCATCGAATAACAGCGCTGAAAAACAACCTCGCTTGCGGTAAAATACCCCTCAATTTTTACAAAACCAAACGGGCAGGCAGTCCAGAGGCAGGGCGCACTGCCCGAAAAGCACCATGCAACACTATTTCACCATCATTTTCGCGACCGTATTGGTCAATAATTTCGTGCTCAGCCAGTTTCTCGGGCTGTGCCCGTTTATGGGCGTGTCGCGCAAAATGGATACCGCGCTTGGCATGGGCTTTGCCACTGCCTTTGTGCTGACGCTCGCCTCGGTCAGCGCCTATTTAATTGATACCTACCTGCTCATCCCTTACGGCATCGAATACCTGCGCACAATCAGCTTTATCGTTGCGATTGCCGTACTGGTCGGGCTGACCGAATTATTCATTGCCAAAACCAGCCCGCTTTTGCACCGGGTGCTCGGCGTCTATCTGCCGCTGATTACCACCAACTGCGCCGTACTCGGCGTTGCCTTGCTCAACAGCAGCACCCGCCACAACCTGCTTGAATCAGCCGTTTACGGCCTCGGCGCCGCACTTGGTTTTACACTCGTTCTAGTGCTTTTTGCCGCAATGCGCGAGCGCCTCGAAGCCGCCGACATTCCACGCCCGTTTAAAGGCAGCCCGATCGCACTGATTACCGCCGGCATCATGGCGATCGCGTTTATGGGCTTTGGCGGTTGGGTATGACCGCAATGTGGGTCATCGCAGGGCTCATTGCCCTGATTGTGCTCATGGTGCTGTGCGGTGCGCTACTTGGCTATTTCGCCAAAAAATTCAAAACCGATGAAGATCCGCTGGTCGAGAAAATCGACGCAGTACTACCGCAAACCCAGTGCGGCCAATGCGGCTTTCCCGGTTGCAAACCCTACGCCAAAGCAATCGCCGACGGTGAAGCCGACATCAACCAATGCCCGCCCGGCGGACAGGAAGGTGTGGAAAAGCTCGCCGATCTGCTTGGTGTCGAACCCAAGCCACTCGACGCCGAACACGGCGAGGAAAAGCCGCCGCAAGTTGCCTACATCGTCGAGGACTGGTGCATCGGCTGCACCAAGTGCATCAAAGCCTGCCCGGTCGACGCCATTCTCGGTACCAATCAGAAAATGCACACCGTCATCAGCGACGAATGCACCGGCTGCGAATTATGCGTCGAGCCGTGCCCGGTTGACTGCATCATCATGCAGCCACGCCCGCTGATCAGTCGCGACTGGATACCGCCCAAACCCGAACCGGACAGTGCGCCATGAAGCTGCTCGACTGGATCAAAAATCTTGGCACTGCCAACCCGATCGGCCAACGTGGTTTCCACGGCGGGCTGCACGTTCCGGCGCACAAAAGCCAATCCACGCAGCAGCCCAGCAGCGCCATGCCGATTCCGGCGCAGCTTTATGTCTCGCTGCGTCAGCGCGATGGTGAAATGCAGATTCCGCAAGTAAAAGTCGGTGATAAAGTGCAGCGCGGACAAATCATCAGTATCCCGAGTAGCCACGCATCCGTCCCGCGACATGCGCCGACTTCTGGCACGGTCAGCGCGATTATGGAACACGCCGACGTGCATCCATCCAACCTGCCCGCACAATGTATCGTTATTGACTGCGACGGTCATGACGCGCCCGCCCCTGAGCTGCCCGACCTGAGCAACTGGCAAGACGAACAGCGCGATGTATTGCTCGAACGCATCTATCAATGCGGCATCGCCGGTATGGGCGGCGCGGGCTTTCCCACCGCACGCAAGCTTGGCCACGCCACCAATACGCTTGTGGTCAACGCCGCCGAATGCGAGCCGTATATCACCTGCGACGACCTACAAATCCGCGAATGCGCCGCCGAGGTCATCAAAGGCGCACAAATCAGCGCCCACATACTTGAAGCCGAGCACATCCTGTTCGGCATCGAAGACGACAAACCCGAAGCCATCGCCGCACTCAAAGCCGCCGCTGAAGCCAGTGGTGACGAGCGCATTCGCGTCGAAGTCGTGCCGGTGCGCTACCCTTCCGGCAACTCGCGGCAACTGTTTGAACTGCTACTCGGTATCCGCGTTCCGCCCGACCAGCATGCCGCCGATTACGGCCTCATCTGCCACAACAGCGCAACCATGAAAGCTATCCACGATGCGGTTGTGCTCGGTCAGCCATTGATCGAGCGCTACGTCAGCGTTACCGGCGAAGCGGTTGCCAAGCCGCAAGTGCTGCGTGTGCGCATCGGCACACCAATTAGCGAACTCATCACCCACGCCGGCGGTGCACAAGATGACGCACGCCTGATTATTGGCGGGCCAATGATGGGGCACGAACTCAGCGAGCGCAGCGCGGGGCTGAAAAAAACCACCAACTGCGTCCTGCTTTTACCCGCCACACCACGGGAAGTCGAGCAAAACTGCATTCGCTGCGCACGCTGCTCGGATGCCTGCCCAATGGAGCTCTTGCCACAGCAACTCTACTGGTATAGCCGCAACAGCGAACACAAGCGCCTCGAGCAATACCGCTTGTTTGACTGCATCGAATGTGGCATCTGCGCCAGCGTTTGCCCGTCCAACATTCCATTGGTGCAATACTACCGCCACAGCAAAGCCGACATCCGCCATACCCGCCAGCAACAAGCGCTTGCCGAACGAGCCCGCGAGCGCCATGAAGCGCGTCAAGCCCGCCTTGAGCGCGAAAAAGCGGAACGCGAAGCACGTATGGCGGCAAAGCGCGCCCGCCTGCAAGCAGCACAAGCCGCCAAACCTGCACCAGCTGACAGCAAAGATGACAAGCAAAGTGCTATCGAAGCAGCAAAAGCCCGCGCCGCCGAACGCCGCGCTGCGCGTGCACAGGAAGCGAATACCAGCCCGGCGGCACAAACCGGACAACCAAGCAGCTTTAATCCCACTGCACACGACAACAGTGCTAGCGACCCACGCAAACAAGCGATAGAAGCCGCCAAAGCACGTGCGGCTGTACGTAAAGCAGGCAAAGCCCAAAATAATGAGCAAGACAGCGCTACACCAAGCGAACAAAGCCGCGAGGACAAACTTGCTGCCGCAAAAGCCAAAGCCGCTGAGCGCCGCGCTGCACACAGTAATGGAAAAGAAAACAGCACACCAGCGGCACAAATTGGCAAGCCAAGTGGATTTAACCCCACCGCGCACGCCAATCCTGATAGCGACCCACGCAAACAAGCGATTGAAGCTGCCAAAGCACGTGCAGCAGCACGCCGTGCCGCCCACAAACAACAAAAACAGGATGAACCTGATTCTTCCCAAGATGTTATTCAGGAGCAGCCCACAACAGACGACAATAGCGAACGCGAGCAAAAACTCGCCGCCGCTAAAGCCAGAGCGGCCGAACGCCGTGCCGCTCGTCAACAGAAAGCCGAGCCTGAGCAAGCCCAAGACTCAGCTCAAAAGCCAATTGCAGAACAGCCTACAACTGACGACAATAGCGAGCGTGAGCAGAAACTCGCCGCTGCTAAAGCCAAAGCGGCTGAGCGCCGTGCCGCTCGCCAACAACGGAAAAATGATTCATGAACAGTGCCCCGTACATCCACGTTGCCCCGTCCACCCAGCGCATCATGTGGCAAGTTATTCTCGCCTTATTGCCTGGGGTGATTTTATTGTGTTTGTTTGACGGTACGCGCTGGATCGGGCAACTCTCTATTGCGGCACTGACTGCAGTGATCAGTGAGGCAGCCATTTTGCTGTTGCGCCGTCGCCGTGATTGGCTAACCCGAATCAGCGATGGCAGCGCGATCCTGACCGGCTTGTTGCTGGCAATCAGCATGCCAGTCAATGCGCCGCTGTGGCTGGTCGCAGCCGGTGTCTTTTTTGCGATTGTATTTGCCAAGCAGCTTTACGGCGGGCTTGGCATGAATATCTTTAATCCGGCGATGGTCGGCTATGCTTTTCTGCTGATCAGTTTTCCCGCTCTGATGAGCCAGCAAAGCAGCGAGTGGCTAGGGCTGCAAACCCTGTGGCAAGAATATGACGCCACAACCGGAGCAACCATTCTCGATGCCGCGCGCATGCAGCGTATCGATAGCGGCGACGTCGGCTCACTCGCAGCGTGGCATACGCCAACGATGCTCGTTAATGCGGCATGGCTGATTGGCGCAGCGTGGCTGGCGCTTAACCGCTATCTCGACTGGCGGCTAACCATTTCTGTCATCATTGCAGCCGCCATCACATCGACCATCTTTTGGCTCAACGACAGCAGCGCCTATCTCGCGCCACAAGCGTATCTATTCAACAGCGCCGTAATTTTTGGCGCGTGCTTTATCGCCACTGATCCGGTAACTGCCGCGACGACAAACCGTGGCCGCTGGATGTATGGTGCATTGATTGGCGCATTAAGCGTGTGTATTGCCAGCCTCGGCAACTTCCCGGACGGCTTTGCCTTTGCTACCCTACTCGCCAACGCCTGCGTCCCGCTCATCGACCCGCTCACCCAACCGCGTTATAAATGAAATTGTTCATACCTTCCAACATTCGTAAACCTGCGCTGATTCTCGGTGCATTTGCCTGCGCCTGTTTGATCAGCGTCAGTGCCGTGTACTGGCTGGTGCGCCCGAACATCCTCGCCCAGCAGCACGCAGCGCTGCTCGCCAACTTCCGCGCCATTACCCCGGCTGACATCACAACTGCTTTGCTTGACACCGCCACGCCGATTACGCTCGATGGGCAAGCGATGACTTACTACCAAGGGCAAAATGGCGAGCACTTTATCGAAGCGACCACCGGCAAAGGCTACAGTGGCGACATCATAGCACTGATCGGTATTGCGCCTGACAACCACACGCTACTCGGCGTGCGCATATTGAGCCACAAGGAAACCCCCGGCCTTGGTGATAAAATCGAAGCACGCATTTCACCGTGGATACTCGGCTTTGCCGGCAAAAAACTCGGAGATACGCGCTTTGCAGTCAAAAAAGACGGCGGCGATTTTGACGCATTTACCGGCGCCACCATCACCCCGCGCGCAGTGACCGAGCTGGTTGGCGCAGTATTACAGGCATGGGCCAAGCACGCAGATGAGGCAACGCAACATGAGTAGTGAAACACGCAAGCTCATTAATAATGGCTTATGGACCAACAACCCTGCTTTGGTGCAGATTCTCGGCTTGTGTCCGCTGCTCGCAGTGTCGAATAATGCCATTAATGCCCTCGGGCTGGGCGTGGCAACGCTATTCGTCTTGCTGCTGTCCAACGTATTGGTTGCCGCAACGCGGCAATGGGTGCGCCCTGAAATCCGTATTCCCGTCTTTGTTCTGCTGATTGCCTCAGCGGTAACCGTCGCTGAAACCGTCATTCAGGCTTTTGCCTACCCGCTTTACCAATCACTTGGTATTTACCTCGCTCTGATTGTCACCAACTGCGCCATCATCGCCCGCGCCGAAGCCTACGCGGTGAAAAATCCCGTACCACTCGCGGCAATTGATGGATTATTTATGGGGTTTGGCTTTTTGTGGGTATTGCTACTGCTCGGCATGATGCGTGAAGTACTGGCGCAAGGTACGTTATTTGCCGGTGCCGACCGTTTATTTGGTGAGGGCATTGATCTGACTATCACCGTCCTGCATACCCAAAACGGCATTATCCTCACCGCATTGCCCGCCGGTGCTTTTATCGGCTATGGCCTGCTGATTGCGGCAAAGAACGCCATCGATCACCACCTTGGGCAACGCAAACTTCGCCACGCTAATCCCTATACCAAAACCCCTGCTGCCATTGAGCAAGAACAAGTCACATCGCTGTAGTACACTGACCAAACTAGATGACTGTTTTTGTATAAAGATACTACTGCATCAATTTTTAGTTATAGTTCTAATATGATTTTTAACTTATGAAAATCAATTAAGTATAGGAGTAGCATTTAGATGAACTTTACTTTTGACAATCTTAATTTCCATAGAATAATTCTGCATAATGTTTACAAGCCTAACGATGAGGGTCGTGTTGATCCATTTGCCAGTAACGCTTTAACACAGCTATCCAAGGACGGGCTTGATAAGCTACAACAACGTATCAGTAGTGTTCTTGGTAATGGCTCACATAGTTTACAAATGGATATAGCGCAAAGTGGTGAAACAAGCTGTTTCCATTGTGCTACTAGACTCTTATCGGACAATGACTCAAATTTTATAAAGAACTCAGTAGAAATAGCAGAACTACATACTACAGCCCACACAAGTAAACGCTGGCCTGGTGGAACTTTAGTTATTATTGATGGAACTGCTAGTGCTGCTAATAATCGATGTTTGTTTATTATAAAAGCTGAACAGCAGGCTGGCTTTATAGGGAGAGAAGTCGAAGACAAAGTAATCATGGATTATTTGGAAAATCTAATACTTACACCTCAAGCTAAGCTTTACAAGGTAGGTGTCTTTGTTGAGATTAATAAAGAGAGTAGCAACAGCAGTCCTAGAAGCAGTGAGGACTTTGAAGCTTATGTTTTTGACAGTAATATCCAAGCAAATGATGATAGAAAAGCGGCAAGGTATTTCTATTCCAGCTTCTTAGGACTCACAATTCCCGAAAATGCTGAACAACGAACACGAGACTTTTTGAATATACTAAAAAATTTATAAATGATTCTGATATATCAACTGAAAGTAAGGTAGATCTACAACAGGCATTACATACATATCTAAAAACTGACCAAAGCAACACTATCCAGTTTGGTAGTTTTGCCCAACAATTCATGAATGAAGAGTTAAGAGACAGCTACGCTTCTTATATGGAAAGTAAGAACTTTCCAACTAATGCAATAGCTAAGAATAACTCTTTAATAAAAGGAAAATTAAGACAAAGAAAAATGAACTTTTCTTCTAGTGTTAAGCTAACGGCACCAGCAGACACATTTAAAGAAGTCGTTCAAATTATTGATGTAAATAGCGAATTTACTACCTTAAAAATCAAAGGCAAATTGACTGAGCAAGAATAGTGAAACGCGCAGATTTTATCAAACTTTATGAACGAGAGTTACCTATGTATACAGCATGGGCAGACTTTGTATTACATAAAATTGATAATGAAATACTGCATACATTAAAAAAAAGAGAGTTATATCATGAATGCGTCAAGATATCACCATCAAAAAGAATTAAACAAGTAGACTCTTTAGTAACAAAAGCATTTATTAGAAAACGAAATAAATATAAGGATCCATATAAAGAAATCACAGACAAAGCAGGAATTCGATTTGTAGTAGCACTCACATATCAACTCAAATTACTAAGTGAAATAGTTGAGAAATCAGATCACTGGACATGGTCAAAAGATAAAGAATTTGATGAATGGAAAGAAAATGATCCAAGATTATTTGATTACCAGTCTATACACTATATTGTTTATGCATCCAGTGATATCGAATATCAAGATACCATAATAAAAAAGGGGACGCCTTGTGAGGTTCAATTAAGAACCCTATTACAACATGCTTACGCTGAGCTTGCCCATGATACTATTTATAAGGGCAATATAGCGGCTTCACCTGAGGTTCATAGAGCATTTGCAAAAAGCATGGCTCTAATGGAAACAACAGATGATTTATTATGTAATGCAAAGGAATTATTAGATAGTGCAACAGCTGATATAAATGCTTGGGAAGACGCTATTAATACTGAATCAAAAAAATATTTTGGCGATATAAATCTCATTGATGATACAAAAAGTTCAGTTTACTTACTTAACGAACTCAATAAACTATTGAAAAAATCATCAATAGGTGAGTTTTCGATCTTTCTTGAAGATCCCAATTATATTTATGTAATTAATAAAATTAAAAACAGGCAAAATGACTTAATAGAATTTAGACATTCTTTTATTATATTAATATATTTTTTAGCAAAAAAATTTCGTAATTTACTACCTAAGCATTGGCCACTAGACATTGAAATTCTTCAAAAGATATACAGTGACTTGGGAATTACACCAACATGGCCTTCCACCTAAAATCAAACACATATTTATTCTCATAGAAAACAGGAGCATCCCATGCCAGTCGTCAACATCAAAATCATCGAAGGCCGCACAGTCGAGCAAAAGCGCGCCATGACCAAAGCCGTGACCAAAGCGATTGCTGAGAGCATCGGCGTACCTGAAAGTGCGATATGGATTTCAATTGACGAAATGAAGCCGGAAAACTTTGCCCAAGGCGGAGAATTGCGCCTCGATAAGAAATAAGCCCGCTGGCTGCGATACAAACCATGAATGAGACACTTAATGCACTGTGCGTCATGATGGCGCTAATTGGTGTCGCAGCCGTCACTGCTGGCTGGCTAATCGTGACGTTCAGCCGCCTGTTTCGCAAGCAATGGCTGGACGCCATACTTTGCTTACTCTTTCTCCCCGCACCATTCATCGCATGGTATCGCAAACAAACGCATGCCCTGTGGATGCTATCAATCGGGTTACTGCTACTAGGCGCAGGATTTGGCGGCTCAATGCTGCTGCATTCATAGCGCCGCCAAACAAAAAGCAGCTCAGCCAATATAGCTGAGCTGACGCCAATACTCTCTATTCATCATCAACAAAGTGCTTGGCATTTTTGCTGATGAATTTACGGTAGAAAAAGACGGCACCAAGTGCGATAAAGACCACCAGCATGATGTAGGCATCGCCGGAGAGTGCTGCTGGTGAGAATGGCAACAGGAGCAACAATAGGAACAATACGGCAATAACCAGCGCGAGCAGCATCATCAGCGACACTTTGCCCTCTTTGCGCTGCTCGCTGAATGCAATCCACACCACATACAGATAACCGAACGAAATCCACAGCGACGCCATATTGACGATCTCAAGCAGATAATTGCGCCCTAACCACGGTGTGGTGATACACACCGCGCAAATCAGCAAAATAATTCTTTTATGGCGTGCCTGCCTGCCGACGCTGTCGCCAAATGCGAGTAAATCTTCGCGAATCATTGATTCGAGCAGTTTATAAGTTGCAAGCATGAAGCCATTGATACCGCTGAGAATCGACATCAGCATGGCAACCGCGAGGACGACCATGCCGAAGTTCCCCATTGCCTGCTCGATGCCTTCGCCGGTTGCCCAGTCGCTGGCCATCACAGCGCCGTAATCAAACTGCATATTCAGCGCGGTGACGTAATCGACCAATAGGTAAAAAACAAAGCCAAAAAACATCGAAATGGTGATGATGTATTGCGTGCGCGTGCGGGAGTTGGCAATATCGCGTGAGAGTTGCGGCGTCGTTTCAAAGCCGACATACGCCCACGGCATCACCGCCAGAATCGGCACCCATGCCCACGTCCAGACCGTATCTACTTCTGCCAAATCAGGGAATAACGGCTGATCTGAACCAACTGCATCTGTGACTGATCCAGCAAAAATAAGTAGAACCGATGCGATCATCACCGTTGAAATAAGTAGCTGAATTTTTGCGCCAATTTCAATGCCACGATAGTTGGCAATGCCGAACACGCCGAGGATCAAGACGCAAGATAAAATATCGCTTAAATAAACATCCCAACCGGCGATTGAATAGAGGTAAACAAAAGCTTGCACACCATCTGGCAATAAGAAACGCAGCAGCAATACGACCGCGGACAAATTCAGGGAAATAATTGAAAGATACGCCAGCGCCACACCCCAGCCGTAAACAAAAGCGTGTCGGCTGTTGAGATATTTCTGCACCCAAAACACACCGCCAGATTGATTTTCTGGTGTTCTTTTGAGCAAGAAAATATAGGCCATCGCAATGACGTACACACAAAATGACCCCACTGCCAAGCCGGCCACCGAGCTGTAAAACCCGCCTTTGGTCAAAAACAGGTTGCCGGGCAATACATACGCGCCCCAGCCGATGATCGAGCCGATACTGATCGCGATTGCCTGATTAAAAGTGATATTTCCCTTACTCATGATGTTCCGTTTTTTGGTTTATTTCAGCAATAATAGCCTACTGGATCATATAACTCTAACGTATGATTGACATAGCGCACGACATATTACGCCACTGACCACTATACGTCAGCGCCGCAACATGGTGTCGGCACTGCTTGCCATTTCGTTAGTTCGCCTGACTAACAGTACCGACCGCTACCCGCATGAACATCAGCAAGAGATGCCAATCATCCATTCAGTCTGATCTTGATTGTGCTGATCCAGGTCTGCTCTTCTTTCCAGTGGAGAAGTACAGCCACGCGGAGCGATGTATTCTACTGCAATGCTTTCCGCTTCTTGCAGCGTCAGTACCGCGCCATCAGTACGCTTAACCGTGATGTAGTACGGTCTTTGGAACGGAACGATATAGCTATCGAGCACGTAGCTCACGCCGTCCCTGTTGATTTCGGCATGATTCTCGTCAATCAAATCGAGATTGCCGCCGATATTGATGCTGTTGCTGCTTTGCCCGCCGGCAACGCAAGCCGAAAGACCGAGTGCAACACCTAAAGCCAAGATGAATTTCATGATGATTCCTTATTTTTACGATTACGCGCAACGCTGCCCATCATTTTGTAGGTCACTTCAGCGCTGGTGTAGTCATAGACGTGCAGTCCGTCAATCGGCGCAAATTCAACTACATCGATGCCGACCACTTCACGCTGACCCGCTGCGGATTCGATTAGATCAACCATTTGCCAAAAGGTCAGACCGCCGGGGACTGGTGTACCGGTTGCGGGCATGATTGCACCGTCGAGACCATCAATATCGACAGTGATGTAGATTTTCTTGGGGAAGTTTTCCGGCAAAGTAAAGCTGTGCTGTGGGTTTTGGCGACAAATCTCGCGCGCATCGAGCCAGTGGATGCGGTCTTTGTGTTCATCGCGCACGCCCTGCTCGGCAACGCTCATCGCACGCACGCCCAGCTGGAACAGGTGCATGCCTTCATCGACCAAGCGCTTCATGACGCTGGCGTGGCTCCATTTGCTGCCTTCGTAGCTGTCGCGCAAGTCAGCGTGTGCGTCGAACTGAATTACCCCAAGTGGCTCATCAGGATAGGCATCGGCAACGCCCATTACTGCGCCGTAGCTGACGGTATGCTCGCCGCCGAGTACAACCGGAATTTGCCCGCGCTTGGCAATGCGTGCATTCACTTCACGGATGCGCTGCATGACGGTTTCCGCATCACCGCTGCAATCAATCGCCGGATGGGTATAAATGCCTTCATTACACGGTTCGCTGATGCCATCAGTGGTTTCCAGCTGATCAGAAGCGACGATAATCGCCTCAGGCCCTTGGGCAGTGCCGCCGCCGTAGCTTACTGAATGCTCGTATGGCACAGGCACGATGTGAAACAGTGCTTCGTCTTCTTTGGGTTGTTCGATTTCAGAACCGAGAAAAATATTGCTCATGCTTAACTCTCTAAATTAAAAATAAAATTGCGTTGGTAGCCATTTTTTTCATGGCCATTCATTTTGCGGCTGTAGCCGCGCTGATTGCTAATAAAGCGGCAACCTTTGTCTGAGGTGAGGACGTTTTCATGGCTGTGCCCATAAATCCACGTATCGGCAAGGTGATAAAGATCAGGTAAATCGCTCGTCCAATACGCCGAACGGATGAGATCATCGGCTATTTTGGCATGTTTGGGTGCGACCACTTTGCGGCTGGGCAAAAAATGACTGATAACCAATTTATGTGCGGCTTCGCGTTGCAGAGTTTCCTGCAAAAATTGCACCGCGACCTGATGCTCGGCGAGCATATCATCCGCGGTAAAGATGGCATCACGATAGGCGATGTATTTGAAATCGGGCAAGACGCGCTGCGCCCATGCCATCGAGGCTGCCTGATCACCTGCCAAGCAAAAATCCGACCATAAAACTGTGCCGGCAATCAGCACGTCATTAAACAACACAGCTTCATTATCGAGCATGCGCACGTCGTACGCCGCGCAAATGTCACGATACGTCTCTTTAGCCTCAAAGTATTCGTGATGGTAAAACTCATGGTTACCCATCACATACAGGGTCGGTAAGTCCGGTGCGTCACGGCGCATACGCTCAAGGAAAATCGGCAAGGTGTATTTATCGCCAATATCGCCAGCGAGCACCAGCAAATCGGCCTCATCGAGGCCATCGAGCGTACAGAGGCTGACTTCGGTATGCAGGTCGCTGTGGATTGCTATCTTCACGACAGGCGCGTTTTGAAGTCTTCATAGCCAAATTCACGCACCACGCTAAGGCTGTCGTCGCGACTATCCCATGCAACGATCGCAGGTAATTTAACCCCGTTGAAGGTATTGGTTTTGACCATGGTGTAGTGCGCCATGTCCATAAACATCAAGCGCTGCCCGATTTCCAGCGGTGCATCGAAGCTAAAATCGCCAATCACGTCTCCGGCAAGGCAAGTCAGCCCGCCAATGCGATAAGTGTAGGCTTTAACTTCGGGCAAGCCTGCGTCAAGCAACTCAGGGCGGTACGGCATTTCCAGTACGTCGGGCAAGTGCGCGGTGCAAGAGCCATCGATAATGGCAATATCCATCGCGTTGTATTTGGTATCAAGTACTTCGGTAATGTAGACGCCGGTGCCGATGGCAATTGCCTCACCCGGCTCGATGATGACGTCCACGTCCCAGCGCTCACGGAATGCCTTGATCAACTCAATCAGTTCATCAACCTGATAATCTTCGCGGGTGACGTGGTGACCACCGCCAAAGTTAACCCATTTCATTTGCGGCAAGAACTCACCAAAGTCGCGCTCAACGCGGTCAAGGGTCCGCTTAAGCGGCTCAATATCCTGCTCGCAGAGATTGTGGAAATGCAGGCCACTGATACCTTCAAGTGATTGCCCGTCAAAGTCGTCACGGATAATACCGAGGCGCGAGCCCGGTGCGCTGGGGTCGTAAATCTCGACTGTGCCTTCGGATTGCTGCGGGTTGATGCGCAGGCCAAACTCCAGATGCGGCTTGAGTGCTTTTGCCGCTTCTATTTGTGGCTGGTAACGCTGCCATTGATTGAATGAATTGAAGATAACGTGATCGGAGAGCGACAACACTTCCTCAATATCAGACGGCGGAAACGCCGCTGAAAAGGTATGCACTTCGCCGTCAAAATACTGGCGGCCAAGCAAGGCTTCGTGCAAACCACTGGCGCAGACACCGGATAAATAACGGCTGATCAGAGGCGCGTAGTGGTACATGGCAAAGCCCTTGAGTGCGAGTAATACTTTTGCGCCGCTTTCTTCTTGCACACGGTTGAGCAGCTGCAAATTGCGCTCGAGCAATGCAGTATTGATGACGTAGCACGGCGTCGGTACGCGCATGGTATCGAAAGTAGAAAATGTATCGTACATGGTGGTTGGTTTTGATTGGAAAAGTGGCTGCATTATATAGTTAATCAGTGTGAGAATTCATGCCTGTTACATTGCCTTGCCGTACTTTTATCGTACTTTGCATAGTGGCGCGCGCGTGGCTGCTCTAACCCGCCAACGATAGAAGCCATCAGCGCTGTGGCTTGAGCCCGAAGGCAATGCGCAACCAATTAACCCGGCGAATAATCTCGTACAACACATAAGACGCGGCGATCGTCACCCCGACCAACAGCAGGTAATAACTGAGGTTACTCAACGCAGGATGGTCAAACGCCCAGCCGAAAATAATCACCAGCGGATGATGCACGAGATAAATGACAATCGCCGAAGTCATCAAATAGCGTACCACTGCTGAGCCACCCTGCTGGATACGGTAGAAAAACCAGAACAGCAAAAAGGCAATCGATCCGGCTGCGAGCATCGCATTGGCACGATAAAGCACAAAATCCCATTGTGTGCCCGTGGCAAACAGCTTGTATATTTTCATCGCCCCGAGGTAGTTGATCGTCGCGGTCACAAGCATCACTGCTGCAATGATCCACAAAGTACGGGGGCGAATACGATCGAGCAACGATTGATGGTGATATAGCCACGCACCAGCAAAATAAAATGGGAAATATTGCACAGTGGCGAGAACAGTAAAGTTATACAGTGTGGCGATATTGCCGCCGAGATGCCAGCTGCGCGCATTCCATGTGATCAGAGCAATATAGCCCAACCAACCAATGATCGCGACAAAAGCCAAACCGAGCTTGCCGGTGCGCGCGGCCGTGTGCTTTGGCAAAGCCAAGTCGACCAAGGCACACATAAACAGCGTGATCAAAAACCAGCCATGCATCACCCAGCGCCACAGATCGTAATTTGCCCATTTGTAGCCCATAAACTGGCTGCCAAATAGCTGCAAGAGGAAATTAACGCCGAGGCAACCGAGCAGCAGTGGCAATGCAACGCGCTTCCAGCGTGCTTGCCAAAAGGCGGCTTTGCCTTTACGCACCAGCACCATCTGCGACAAAAAGCCGGAGACGAGGAAAAACGCTTCCATGCGGAAGATATGCTCGGGATAGACTAAGCCATAAAGCACTTTGCTCTGGTGAATTTCGCTTGCATAAACAAAATTGCCGGCTGGTGAAAGCACGGATACCGCGTGCCAAAACACGCCAATCAGCATCAGTCCGGCACGCAGCATATCCAAGCCATGGTAATAGCGGTAAGGCGGATTATTCATATGCACCGCTGTAAATCAACACGTCCATTCCCCATCCAAAAGCGGCGTATTATAAGCTAAATAAGCAGCCTGTATACGCCATTGCAACCTCACAAGACGTTCATCTAGAAACGATTATCATCACAAAAAAGGCGGCATAAATGCCGCCTTTGATCGAACGTTGAGCAGTTGCTTACAGCTCAGTGCTGTGCCACGGCAAGCCGTATTTACCCAGCACTTCGAGGAATGGATCAGGGTCAAACTGTTCCATGTTAAATACGCCCTCGCCTTTCCAGATGCCCTCAAGCATCATTTTTGCGCCGACCATAGCCGGTACACCGGTGGTATAGGAAATCGCTTGTGAACCAACTTCCTTGTAGCAAGCCTCGTGGTCACAAGTGTTATAGACGTAGACCGTCTTTTCCTTGCCGTCCTTGATACCTTTGGCGACGCATCCAATGCAAGTCTTGCCTTTGGTGCGTGGGCCAAGCGATGCTGGATCAGGCAATACGGCCTTGAGGAACTGGATTGGAATAATTTCCTTGCCTTCGTACATCACCGGCTCGATACCTGTCATGCCAACGTTTTCCAATACCTTGAGGTGATTGAGGTAATTATCAGAAAACGTCATCCAGAAGCGGGCTTTTTTGATTTCCGGGAAGTGCTTGACCAATGATTCCAGCTCTTCGTGGTACATCATGTAGATGTTCTTCTCACCAATACCGGCGGGGAAGTCAAAGCTCTGCTTGTTGGTCAGTGCTGGTGTCGTCACCCACTCGCCATTTTCCCAATGCTTGGCATCCGCAGTCACTTCGCGGATGTTGATTTCAGGGTTGAAGTTGGTCGCAAATGGCAAGCCGTGGTCACCGGCATTGGCATCGATGATGTCGAGCTCGTGGATTTCATCGAGCAGGTGCTTTTTGATGTAGGCGGTGAAGACGTTGGTCACGCCCGGGTCAAAGCCGCTACCAAGCAGCGCCATAATGCCCTTTTCCTTGAAGCGGTCTTGGTACGCCCACTGCCACTTGTATTCAAACTTGGCTTCTTCCGGTGGCTCATAGTTAGCTGTATCGAGGTAATCAACGCCGGTTGCCAAGCACGCATCCATGATATGCAAGTCCTGATACGGCAAGGCAATATTCATGACCAAATCCGGCTTGATCTTTTCGATCAACTGGATCATCGCACCGACGTTATCCGCGTCAATTTCATGGGTTTTTACTTCTACGCCGTATTTTTGCTTGACCGCTGTTGCGATGTCGTTGCACTTTTTCAAGGTACGGCTGGCAAGGGTGATTTTATCGAATGTGTCAGATGCTTCTGCACATTTGTGCACAACAACGTTCGATACGCCGCCTGCGCCAATAATTAATACATGTGCCATAGGTTTTTCCTCTTGGTTTGGATTACTTTACTAAATTTTTTAGATCAGGAAACAACATGGGCACTTGCTCCTGATACTCACGATATGCTTGACCAAAATCACGCAGTAAACGCGGTTCTTCAAATTTTTGTACATGCCAACGCATATATAAAATAAACAATATAGGAATGGAAAATGCTGACCATTTATTCAAGACCAGCGCAATACCCATATAAAATAAAAATGTGCCAAGTAACATGGGATTACGGCAGATATTATATACGCCGCTAGTCATCAATCGCTGAGTTCGCTGCCCGACGGCAATATTAAATCCATCAACTGGATTGCCTTTGCCGATACGGTGCATGTGCAGATTAGCCAGCAGCATTAGCCATATACCCGGGACAAAAAAGAGCAGCGAAAATATCTCTGGCCAGATTGGTTTTGCGCTTAATGCGGCAGGGAATATTGTCGATATATAAAACATCAACAAAGGTATCAGAATCAAAAAAATACTGATACCTAAAGCATAAGCACCCCACTGCCGCACCTTGCTCATACCTATTGTTCGTAATAAGTATAGCCGCGCAAGCCTGCTTCAAAAGCAGCAACCAAGCGCTGGCGCTCAGCGGCATTGATCGTGCCATTACGTACTGCACGTTCAGCGGTTTGGCGGAACTGGGCGAGCAGATTTTGCGGCTGATACTCGACGTAGCTGAGTACATCTGCCACGGAATCACCTTCTACTTCATTGACGTAATCAAAGCTGCCATCTTCGTTGATATACACCGAGACGACGTGGGTATCGCCGAGCAAGTTGTGCAAATCACCAAGCGTTTCCTGATACGCGCCGACGAGAAACGCACCGAGGTAGTATTCTTCGTCGTCTTTGAGCGGATGCAGCGGCAGCACGCGCGACATTTCACCTTGCTCAGGGAAGCGGTCAATTTTGCCGTCGCTATCGCAAGTCATATCAGCAATGATGGTATTGCGGGTCGGCTTTTCATTGAGTCGGTGCAGTGGCACAACCGGGAAGACCTGATCAATTGCCCACGCATCCGGCAACGATTGGAAGACGCTGAAATTACCGTAGTAAATATCGGACAACATGGTTTTCAGCACTTCCGGCTCGGACAACGCATCAGGGTTCTTGATCGCAATTTTATTGACTTCAGCCATGATCACCATAAACAGCTGCTCAACTTCCGAGCGCGTACGCAAATCCAGCATGCCGCGCATAAATGCATCGCGCGCTTCATCTCGGAAATACACCGCATCGTTAAAGCATTCTTGCGCAGTTTTCTCGCTGAGCATGTTGTAGCTGTAGTGCAAATTGCGCAGCATTTTGTTCGGTTCGTCTTCGCGCACCGGCGGCAGGGTTGCATCATTGAAGCCGGTGACATCGAGGATGTTGAACAGCAATGTGCTGGAATAGGCAACGGTCGAGCGCCCTGATTCGGTGACGATGGTCGGGTGTTCAATGCCCTTTTCATCGAGCACCGACTGGATAGTTTCGACCACGTCAACGCAATACTCTTCGAGGCCGTAGTTGCGGCTGTGGATCGCGCTGGAACGGCTGCCGTCGTAATCAACTGCCAAGCCACCGCCAAGGTCGAGGTATTGCATCGGCGCGCCTTCTTCGACCAGCTCGACGTAATAGCGGCACGCTTCACGCACCCCGGTACGGATGTCGCGGATATTGGGAATTTGCGAGCCGAGGTGATAATGCAAAAATTGCAGGCAATCGAGCATGCCTGCTTCTTTCAGCCCGTCAATCACACCGACCAACTGGCTGGCATTCAAGCCAAACATCGAGCGGTCGCCGCTGGTTGAGTTCCAATGCCCGGAAACGTGTGAAAACAGCTTGGTACGCACGCCAATCAACGGGCGAATGCCCATCGCTTGCGAGCTTTCGACGATTATCGGCAACTCGGATGGCGTTTCAATTACGAATACGACCTTAAAGCCCAGCTTGAGCATGCCCAGCCCAAGATCGACAAATTCGCGGTCTTTATAGCCATTGCAGACGATCAGCGGACCCGGCTCTTTAAGCATCGACAGTGCGATCATCAGCTCCGCTTTCGAACCGGCTTCAAGGCCGTGCTGATACGGCGCACCAAAGCGGACGATGTCTTCGACCACTTGCGCCTGCTGGTTAACCTTGATCGGGAATACACCGCGATACACACCGCGGTAATTTGTTTCCTCAATCGCTTTGGCAAAGCCTTCGTTAATCAGGCGAATCTGGTTTTCGAGCAAATTCTGCACGCGCAGCAGCACGGGCATGGTCTTGCCGCGCGTTTCCATACCTTCGATCAAATCGGTCAACGGCACGGACAAATTGTCGCGCTGCGGTACTTTCACCGCAAGATTGCCATTGTGGTCGATATGGAAATAGCCCGCGCCCCAACCGCTAACGCGGTAAAGTTCATCGGCGTCCTTGATGGACCAGTCAGCGTGATTCAATGTATTGCATACCTCATGATAAAACCGGTTTGCTTGTACAGCTCAGGCTGTACAATTTCAGCGCAAAGTGTAAGCGGCTTATGACTGATTGACAAGTGAAAACACCACTAAACAGTAGGTTAATTTCGCGTTATCATAGAAGTATCGGCAAGATGGGTAAACAATTTGATCTTTGACCTCACATAGAGAGGCCAGCACTATAAAGCTCACCATCTGTATCTTAGCGCCGATAGCTGCTTTGCAAACCACTTACAGGAGTGATTTATGGATAGCAAGACGAATGGAAAGCGTCATACGGTTATTGTTGGTGCAGGATTTGGCGGCATCCGCTGCCTCAAGGATTTAATGCACGATACATCGCGCCAAATTACCCTCATTGACCGCAACGACTACAACTTTTTCCCACCATTGATTTACCAAGTGGCAGGTGGTTTTTTACCGCCATCTGACATCAGTTATCCACTGCGAAAATTCATTGCCGGTAATGATCACGTCCGCTACCGCCAAGGAACGCTTACCGGCGTCAACCCAGCCGCTAAAACCATCACACTCGACAATGGCGAACTGAGCTACGATGAACTGGTCATTGCCACTGGAGCAGAAGTGAACTACTTCGGCAATGCCAACATCGAAAAACACAGCCTGCCGATGAAAAAACTCACCGATGCCCTGGCAATCCGTAACTGCCTGCTAAAACAAATGGACATCGCCGCACGCCTACCTGCTGAAGAACGTGCGCCTTACCTTACTATCGTGATTGCCGGTGGTGGTCCGAGTGGCGTTGAGCTTGCGGGCGTCCTTGGCGACGTTGCACGTAACGCCTTTAACAAGGAATACCCTGAGCTGAGCAAAAGTGGTGCCAAAATCCTCATGATTACCGGTGATCCGGTACTGCTCAAGCCATTCTCTGAACAATCGCAAGCGTACGCGCAAAAGGAAATGGAAAACTACGGTATTGAACTCATGTTCAATAAAATCGTTAAAGACTATGATGGTGAGACAGTCACCCTCGCCAGCGGCGAAACCATCGCCGCCAAAACCTTGATCTGGACGGCAGGCGTCACTTGCCACAAACTCGACGGCTTTAAAGATGAAGACTACGCGCATGGCAACCGCCTTAACGTCAATTCACAGCTGCGCCTGCCTGACTACGAAGATATCTACGTCATCGGTGACTACGCTATGTGCACCAGCGACAGCAACTACCCCAAAGGACACCCTCAGCTTGGGCAGGTTGCCAACGAACAAGGTGCCTACCTTGCCGACCTGCTCAAGAAAAGCGATAAAAATAACGCTGCACCATTTGTGTTTAAAAACCACGGTAACATGGCAATGATCGGCCGAGGCAAAGCCGTCGCTGATACCAGTAAACACATGGAAGGCTTTATCGCATGGGCTGCTTGGGCTGTGGTACACGTCTGGAAACTCAACACCGCAAAAAACCGCATTGCAACCACTTGGGATTGGATGATTTCATTTCTAACCGGCAACCAGTCCTTCCGCATGAGTTTCACGCCATCAGCGCTACCACCTCAAGCACCAAAAGCAAATAGCGATGGGGAGAGCGAAGCAGCTGCTTCATCATCCTCGGGCGTTACGCAAACGAAGCCGGATAACAATACAGCCACCCCATCAGTAGAAAACCTTTCCTCTACCGATGAAAAAGAGGGGCAAAACCAACCTCCAACCTCATAAAATACGCCACACTCAACCAAAAAAGCGGTTACTTTATAACCGCTTTTTTGGTTTCTCAATATTTGCCACACCACATAGCAAGAAAAAGAGAGCTGAACATGCTTCAGCGTATATTTGCAAAATCACTCAATACATACCAATCATGCAAACTGATTGAATACATCTTGCTGAGCATTGACCATCTGCTCAATTAATTCATATGGGCTGGGGCGATCGAAGTTCTGCATACTCGCATGGAGTACATCTTCATTGCGGATAAATACATCCAAACACTGCTCTAGATAGTTTCCAAGAAACCCGGCGAGCACATCATCGTTATAGCTGAGTAACTGACTGAGCATTTGCTGGCTCAAAATGGGTTTTTTCCCATCGAGCTCCGCTTCAGCGAGGATATTGAGCAATACAGGCCGAGTAATATCATTACCGCTACGCGCGTCGGTAATGGTGACGACTTCACCTGCAGTGAGCATGTCATAAATATCGCTGGTACAGACATAACGGCTGTCGCGGCTATCATAGAGGCGGCGATTGGCGTATTTCTTAATCGGACGCGCAGTCATATTAAAAGTTAAACCAGCCACTTTTATGGTTAACGGGCTCAAAGCTGCCTCCAACCATATCGCAGTTATTCTGCGTCATATGGTCAGTTTTCGTCTTGCACTGTTCTCCTTGGCAAACCTGTATATCGCGGCAAATACCCTTCGATGTATTGTGCGTACCGGCACTACATCCTGCAATGACTGCGGCCAAAATGGCAACAAAGCTAATTTTGTACATGTTTTTTGTCCTTATCGGCATAAATCAGATGCATACTATATAAGCCAAGGCCTATCCAGATCAAAATAAAACTGATCAGGCGCTGGTTATCAAATGGCTCTTGAAAGAGAAAGACGGCAATGCAAAACTGGATACTTGGCGTAATGTATTGGGTAATGCCTACTGTGGTCATCGGCAAATCGCTGACGGCGTAAAGAAATAATAGTAACGGCACAACAGTAGCCACACCGGACATCAACATACCAATCAACAGCCCCTCATGACCACGGTAATCAAAGCCCTCGCCTGTCAGGTACAACCAGCCCCAACCAATCAGTACGAATGGCAAAATCACCAATAATTCGTTAAATAACCCGGCAACCGGCGCAATACGGAATTTCTTACGCAACCCTCCGTAAATTCCCCACGCAAAAGCAATACCAAGCGATGCCCATGGCACGACACCAATAGCAATCAGCTGCCACGCAACCCCAGCAAATGCGCAAATAATCGCCGCCCATTGCAGCCGCCCCAAGCGCTCCTCAAACAGCAACAAACCAAACAGTACATTAATAATTGGCGTGATGAAGTAGCCAAAGCTCGCTTGCAACGTCTGGTCATTTTGCACAGCCCAGATATAGGTAAACCAATTGATGGCGAGAAATACCGCTGTACACATGCAGCGTATCATCATGCCCCGGTTCAGCACATCGCGCAGGACAACATGCCAGCGCCCTTTCCAGGTAAAGTAGACCATCAGGCACAATACAGACGTCACACCGCGGGCAAACAAAAATTCATCTGCACGCAATGGGCGCATATAGCTGAAGTAGATCGGGAATAATCCCCAGATCAGAAAGCAGCCCCATAGCGCCAAATAGGCGCGCATCTGATTCAAGTGCTTTTCCTCAAGCCAAGCGGATCAAGTGGATCAACCCCTTCCATAAACTGCTTATCGCGGTCTCGGTGGGTAAGCTGATAGACCAACCCCAGCCAGTTGGCAAAAATTGCTTTGGCTGTATCACGCCAAGTGATGTCTATCTCTTTAGCCAATTCATCATGTGGAAAATCGCGCATGTCATTATTGGCATCATTTAAAAACTCGTCGAGAATTTCCAAGCCTCGCGGTGAAAAATAATTCGCCGGTGGCTTAGGCAAATCCTCTCGCTGGCCTTCAAAATACGTAGTCAAATCGCGGCAATACTCCTTGAGCAAACTCAATTCGTCGTACTCGGGATGACCTTGCAAATAAATGCGCTTAAATCCGTCCACCGAAGTCGACAGCGCTGCGCCTGCCTCTTCACTTGCGACCAAAACCGGCACATCGCAAGACTCAAGCGCTGCTTGCGAGACGTTATTGCGCCGTGAATGCGGCATATCAAAGCGGGTGTTGATGTTGGCAAGCAGCGGATGCTTACGATCCAGCACGCGATGCTGATAAACCCCAAACAGCTTTTCCGGTAATTTTTCGCGCCTGAGCCCGTAAAAATACTGAAATGCCGCATGTGAAGCAAGGCACGAACACATCACCGAACAGACATTCTCCTCAGCCCATTCAAAGACTTCGCGCGCATACGGCCAAAATGGCTCATCACCAAAATCATCGTGCACAGGGTTGGTCCCCGTCACGATCAGTGCATCAAGCCCTTCCGCCGCAACGTCTTCAAAGCGCTCATAATGAGCATCAATATAAGCCTGAGTTTCTTCACTGCGCGGCACACCGGGGACAGTGAATATATGCACATAGAACTGCGCGATGCGGTTACAGTTGCCAATTAAGCGCAAAAATTGTCGCTCAGTGGCGTGTAATGCACCATCCGGCATGATGTTGAGCAGCCCGATGTGCAATTCACGAATATCCTGCTTGAGTGCACGCTCAACATCGAGCACTTCTTGACCCTCTGCGCGAATCCGCGCCAAGGAATCCAGCTTGCGATGGGCTACTAATGGCATGATTAAACCTCTTGAAGAATCTCTATATTATGTTCGTGCGCTGTGCTGCTCACGGTACGCAGCGGCCAGCAATACATCAAAATCTTTACTGTCTCGAACCTGCCAGACATCTTTAGCCGCAAGCACCACGCCTCCACGTGCAACGATTTCCATCGCACGTTCGTCGCGATGTACCATCATACGCGGCATCACATAGCGGATAAATTCATCCGCAGGAAAATCATCTGCATGAGCAATGCCGCTTTCTTGGGCGAAGCTGGCAATCATATCGTCCAAAAACTGTGGGTCATAGCAAATAGGCTTGGGGTAGCGCATCGCGCGGTCAAGTAATTCAGCTTCAAGCTCGGCATCTGCACGGATATAAACCGGCAAAGTGTGCTCAAGCAAGTAATCCATCAGCGGAGCATCGTCGAGATATTCGCATAAGCTACCGCCTGCATCATTGATAAAAGCAGTCGCACCATAGCGCCGCTCAGCGCGTGCACGAAACGCAATAAAATCATACATCGCTGCTTTTTCAGCCACGGCAAACTGGCGCTGGCGCTGGCAAAACGTCTCATAATCATAGCCATCTTTACCCAGCTTACCGATATACGCTGATAGCGCGCGTAAATTATCAATGCTCACATGTGGCGCAATGCGGACTGCATCATCACTGAGCAAGCTTTTCAACTGAGGTTGCTGCGCAGCAATCTGTTCCAGCCAGTCCTCTAAAGCCTCATCCATATAATGGGTCGCAATACGATAATCGCCAGAATAGTGATACCAGCCACCAGCAATCAAACGTTCACCCAAAGTAGTCTTGCCTACGCCGGACGTACCAAGCAAAGTAATTGCACGTCGTTTCATCTGTTTTGCTCTACCGCTTGTGCCAATGCGGCTTTGACTTCCTCGACGTGGCCATCAACCTTAACCTTACGCCACGCTTTGACTACTTCGCCCTGTGGGCTGATCAAAAACGTACTGCGCTCAATGCCAAAGCCTTTTTTACCAAACATATTTTTTTCTTTGATCACATCAAATGCGCGGCACAACGTCTCATCAGGGTCGCTGATCAATTCAAACGAAAAGCCCTGCTTTTCCTTAAAGCGCTCATGAGAGGTTAGGCTATCGCGTGACACGCCGAAAATTTGCGCACCGAGAGCGTCAAAATCCGGGAATGACGCAGTAAAATCGCAGCCTTCAGTAGTGCAGCCCGGCGTTGCATCCTTGGGATAAAAATAAAGCACCGTCCATTGCGACTGCAAATCCTCAGCACCGACGTCACCACCCGTACTCTGCCACTGCTTACCTGCCAATGCAGACCAATCAACCGCTTCAGCCATAGTCTTTCCTAGTCAAAAAGGATATTTTGCATCAAAGGCTCACCAACTGCCAAGCAAGATAATACACGCGCCCTATCACGCCCCAAATGGCCTATCACTGAATAATCACGGTAGGTAACGTATAGATGCCATTACTTAGAAAGTTCTGTTCTCATTTTCCATTCGCCATCAAAAAGCTATTGCTACTAATGATGAAAACTGTTCATTAGAACCAATGTTATGAAAAAGAAAGGGAGTTTGAAAGTAAGGCATCATTACTGATGGAGGCGACTACAACCAGTTCACCTCTTCAAAGGCGAACCATCAGCCAGAGTCAGAGATTTAAGGCTAATCCAACCCCTTCTATTAATCTTAGTCTACATCATCTAAATTTGGGCAAATAAACATATATTTAACATGATCATATGATAGACTTAGCATGGTATATGGAAATGAATACGGAGAGGTGACTGATGAGCGCAACTGATGGCATGATGGCGGCATTTACATATAGTACGTTAAATCCTAGATGGCCTGCTTCAAGACCTAAAGTGACCGTTCAAGAGTGGAATGGTCTTGTCGCTAAATATAAGAACATGAAGTCTCAAAGAGATGCGCTTGTTGCAGAACGAGACGAGTATTATCACGCTTACAACAATGAAGTGCATATATCTAATTTACGATTTGAAAATATCCACATGTTAATGAGCTTCATTAATGCAGAACGTGCATTAAATGGAAAGCAACCTGTGTCTTTTGCAGATATCCAGAATGAAAATAAAGGCAATCCTATTTTTGCGGATTTAGTTAAAAAATCCATTGATAAAGGTGATGATTTATCGTCTAAAGAAATATTTTATTCCAGTTGCGCAGAACAATACTGGCATGAAATGAATAACAGTGTTTTTGCTCCTTTCGCTGAAAGACTCGGCACAAGGAAAGGTCAAGCAGAAAAGGAACTTTTGTTGACAGGTCGTCTTGGAGAAATCATGGATGTTGCTGAGAAAGCATCCATGGAAACTTCAAGCCCAGTTGCTGACAATTCGGCTGAAATGGCGGCGAAGGATGCTCAAATTTCTGCTCTCAAAAGACAGCTGGAAGAGCTTGAAAAACAAAATAGAATCCTTCGTGATAGAGCTGACAACTTTCAGCAACAACTGAGACAAGAAATTGAAAGCAATTCTCCACCAGGAATGTCTATGGAAGAAATAGATGAACTTTTTCCAGCGGTAGGTTTCCCTCCAGAAATAAAGTTCAACACTCCAGATAGTAAATGACGAAGGTTTGTTTGCAAAAAATGTAGTTAATAGCATTTTTACAAACACAAAGAATAGCGATATTCTTGATGATGACAAGACAGAAAAATCTTCTGTTAAGTTAGCATCGCCGTCAATGTAAGGTAAAAATAAACAAGAAAAATGCCATAACCCAAGCGCTACAAGAAAAAACAAAGTCTTGTAGCGCTTCAGTATAGGGCTACAGCTGCTTACTCATAATGACCGCTGCTTCACGCCCTTCAGCCGTTGGGTAATAATCTTTGCGCTCAGCAATCACCTGATAGTGAAAGCCCTGATAAAGCTGCTGCGCTGCATGATTACTGGCGCGAACTTCAAGAAATATCTTTTTAATCCCCTGCTTTACCAGCCGCTGCTCAGCGTATTCAAGCAACGATTTGCCAATACTTTGCCCACGATGATCTTCATCAACGGCAATACTGAGTAAAGTCGCTTCATCACACACGGCCTGCCAAGTGGCAAATGCCACGACCTTACCCGCAAGGCATACAACATCAGTTTGCTCGAGATCCATTTCACTCGGCTGATAGACGTCAGCAGCTTGCGCAATGGCTACAATATCGCCCAGCTCATTTGGCATGGCCGGGCGGATGCTCAAAGCAGACACAGAGGGCTATTCGTCGTCGTGGTGCTCGTTATGGAACACAAAGTGCTCACGAATGTGCGAGTGCACAAAGTAGAACGTGTGGTCATAGCGAGGCCGCTGATTGATCCATACTTTTTCATTGTCTTTGTGCTCAGTGACGGATTGCTCGAAGGTATCAATATGAATTAGACGACCGAGCAAATCATCATCCATGCCCTGATCAATCCACAGTGGCAAAATGTCTTTGTCGTTGTTTTCTTCAAACCAATTGAGCGGATCAATATCAGGCTCGAAATTGAGATCAGCGAGATTATCGCGATACCAAGGTGAGTGATAAAAGCCGAGCCAAGGCGCCATCGCCGACACACCACGAAACGCTTCCGGATGGGCAAGCGCCAGGTTCATCGCTAACGTACCACCAAAGCCAAAGCCCATGATGCTGCGGATTTCATAAGCTCGGAAATGGTGTTCTATCACCGCAGGCAAGTTTTTAAGAATGTATTCATGGATCTGCGCACGCTCAGCGTGGTAACGCTGCAGTTTTGTATGTGTATCACCTTCGTAGTCGCCAAATAGATCAGGAATAACGAGGATGGTTTCATAGCGGTTAGCATAGCGCTGATAATCGCTTTGATTAGACGTCGAGCGGGCACTGTCGTGCAAATCCGGCAAGAAATAAACCACCGGGCAATACTGCTCTTCAAGCGCCGCAGTCGGCACATATATCGCCAATTCCACATCGCGCTCAAGCGGCTCAGCGTAGTCGCGGTAAAAGCGCTGCTCGCCTTCAAAGCTGACGTGTTTATCGAGTAGTTCAATATGGTGCGTCATAAAAATTACCTCCTGATTTATGAGGCGCGAAATGCACCTCAACGAGTACTTTTGATCAAAATATTGCCACGGTTGCACGTGGTCAACGATTACGATGCATCTAATGACACGGCATAATGATTTGCCCAGCTTCTGCTTGGCTCAGAAACTGTACTGATTCAACAATATTCGGCTGCCAATAAGTGACTTCAAGAGCCGAGGGCTGCTCTGCTTCGAGTTTTTCCAGTGTACTTTGATTGACATCAAAGCCCTTACCCGAACAGCCAATAACAATTTCATGCCCTTCGATACTGTATTCGATAGTACGCACAGAAGCTTTGCCAGCGGATAGATTTGAGGCCATTGCAAACAGAACAAATCCACCAATAGAAAATATCTTGATTGCCAACACCCAGCCCAGCAAGGAAAAAATACAGCCTATTTTATTGCTGCTGTGCTTGGTTTTCCGATAAGCGCTGCGTACAGCCCATATCCCAATCAAGAAGACAGCCACACCGCCAGCCAATACTCTGTACAGCGCGACAGTGCCTTCCCGCAAAGGCAAATCCGGAAACAGCTCTGACGACAGCCAAAAAAGCACCAATAACAGTAGAAGCAGTACCCAGCGCCAACGCCACCACCAACGCTCATTGAGCACCGGTTGGGCAACTGCCTCTACTGTTTTCTGCATTAGCTGATTTTCATACCCGCTTTGGCACGGCCGCCTTGCAGCAGGATTTGCAGGGTGTCGTTATCACTGGCAGACAAGATCATGCCTTCACTCATACCAAAGCGCATTTTACGCGGCGTGAGGTTGGCGATATAAACGACCAGCTGACCATCAAGCTCTTCAGGGCTATGGAATTTTTTGATACCCGAGAAGACTTGGCGCTCACCGAGTTCGCCAACGTCGAGCTTGAATTTAAGCAGCTTGTCCGCACCTTCGACGTGCTCGCACGACAGCACCTTGGCAATACGCAAGTCGAGCTTGGCGAAGTCGTCAATGGTGATCCATTGTGTGTCGTCTTTGCTTTCTTCTTTCTTTGCTTCTTCTGCTTTGTTTTCTGTTTTCTGATTCATTTTTTTCTCTGCTTCCAAGTCTTCTTTACTGTCTTCAATGATCGCATCAGTATGCTTTTCTTCAATACGCTGCATCAGCGGTTTGAATTTGCCAATTTGCTGGGCGAGCAATGGCTGCTGGATATCACCCCAAGTCAGTGGCTCGATTTGCAGGAACGCTTCCGCATCAGCGGCTACTTGTGGCAATACTGGCTTGAGATAAGCAATCAACTGACGGAATGCATTCAAGCCAACCGTGGCAATACCCTGCACTTCTGCTTTGCTTGCCTCTTCCTTGACTTTCACCCACGGCTTTTCCGCGTCGATGTACTCATTGGCGGCATCGGCCAGCTGCATAATTTCACGCATTGCATGCGCGTATTCGCGCTGCTCGTAGTAATCAGCAATGGTGTCAGCCTTAGCGGCAAACTGCTTGAACAATGTATCATCAGGCAAGCTATCCGCGAGTTTGCCGTCAAAGTGCTTGACGATAAACGGCGCACAACGGCTGGCGAGGTTGACCAATTTACCAACCAAATCACTGTTCACACGGTTGCGGAAGTCTTCCATGCTCAAGTCGATGTCTTCAACGCGCGCACTTAATTTTGCTGCAAAGTAGTAGCGCAGGTATTCAGGGCGCAAATGACGCAAGTAAGTACGCGCTTGGATGAACGTGCCGCGTGATTTACTCATTTTCTCGCCGTTGACAGTCAAGAAACCGTGGCAGAACACACCGGTTGGGCTGCGATAGCCTGCTGCTTCGAGCATTGCCGGCCAGAACAGCATGTGGAAATAGGCGATGTCCTTGCCGATGAAATGATAGAGTTCGGCATCGCTATCCGCTGCCCAAAAATCTTCGACCTTTAACCCTTCGCGCTCGCTCAGTGCCTTGAAGCTACCGATGTAACCCACCGGTGCATCAAGCCATACGTAGAAGAACTTACCCGGTTTATCGGGAATTTCAAAGCCCCAATACGGCGCATCGCGGCTGATGTCCCACGGCTTGAGCCCACTCTCGAACCATTCGCCGATTTTGTTGCGCATCGAGGTTTGCAGCTTGACTTCAGGATTGTTCAGCCACTCTTGTAAATAGCCCTCGAACTTGGGCAAATCAAAGAAATAATGCTCGGTATCGCGCTCGACCGGCGTATTGCCAGAGAGCACCGAATACGGCTCAAGCAGGTCAGTCGGGTCATAAGTCGCACCGCATTTCTCGCAGTTATCGCCATATTGATCTTTAGCACTACACTTCGGGCAAGTGCCTTTGATGAAGCGGTCAGGCAAGAACATCTGCTTTTCTTCATCATATGACTGGCTGATGGTCTTGGAGATGATGTGCCCTTTTTCTGATAGCGTCTTATAGAACTCGCTGGTGTAGTAGCGGTTCTCGTCGCTGTGCGTGCTGTGATACTGGTGATGATTGACGAGAAAGCCCTCAAAATCGGCTTTATGCTCTTCCTTGCTTTTGTCGATCAATTGCTGTGGCGTAATGCCCTCTTTTTCCGCACGTAACATAATCGGCGTGCCATGCGCATCATCGGCGCAAACGTAGTGACATTCATTGCCACGCAACTGCTGGAAGCGCACCCAAATATCGGTCTGGATATACTCGACCATGTGCCCCAAGTGAATCGGACCATTAGCGTACGGCAGCGCACTGGTCACCAAAATGCGGCGCTGTTTTGTTGTTGTCATCTGTTCTAAATCCGGCTGCTTAAAGAAACGAGCTATTGTAGCAAAATGCGGGCGGTAACGCCGCGCTGTCGTCCAGCGCCCAAAACGCCACTTGCGGATAAACCCGCACCACGTAATCGCGTAAAAAACGCTCACTATCACGCATAATCAACGGCTCACCTTGTGGATAAGGATTATAAATTAACAATTCGGGCAACATTGAGCGCGCAGCCAATGCTTCCAGCGTGGCAATCGTGTGGTGAATACTGCCAAGCATCGCATTGCACACCAGCACCAGCGGCAAACCCTGCGCCGCGACCCAATCAGCGGTGAGCATGGTTTCAGCCAGCGGCACAAAAATACCGCCCGCACCCTCGCACAAAACCACATCCGCACCACTGCGCTGGCAAAAATCATCAAAGCGCTGGCGCAATACCTCGCCGTCCACGGCCTGCCCGACCAATGCCGCCGCCAAATGCGGCGAAGCGGGATAGGGAAATGCTGCACCGCAACTCATGCCTTCTTCATCAAGCGCTGTTATTGCCTGCCCACTGCCCTCGCGGTGCGCGATAATATCTGGTGCGATACCGCCATTCATGCCCGTCTGTACCAGCTTAAACGACGTCGCACGAATCCCTTGCGCGCACAAACGGCGCAATAGCTGCGTGGTTACGTAGGTTTTGCCAATATCCGTACCAATACCGCTAATAAAATATCGTTGCATTATCTTGTTACCTGTCTCAAATCCACGCTAGGCGCAAATAGTCATTATGATTGCACATGCTTCTTTTGCGGATGGCGATCAAAAACAGCCAAATAAATGGATGAAGAAAGAATCAGTGCCGCTGAAAAATAAAATACACCATCAGGAATAATGTTAAAGAAGACAAAATCCGCAATGATCGAAAATGGCAAGCCGAGAAACTCCAATCCAGCCAGCTTGGAGGCATCACTATACTTAAAAGCCGAATACATCATGATATGCGCCGTACCACCCAAAATACCTGCACCAACCAACAAACATATCTGCTGTATGCTTGCGATCAACCACCCCTCCATAAACCCAATGAAAGCAGCAAACGCACTACACGTCAGCGCAAAATAGAGCGCCATGGTTGCTGCACTCTCGTTACTGCTCAGAAATTTCGCCTGAATTTTTGAGCCGGCTGTCAAAATTGCTGTAACGACGGCCAAGCCAATACCGTAGAGATACAAGCCATCCAGATTAACTCTATCTATGCCCGGAATAATCAAAATCAATATACCGACAAATCCCAATATGATAGATATCCAGCGAACCCTATTGACTGCTTCTTTGAGAATAAAGATTGCCAACACAGCAGTCATGATGGGCGTCAGATAGCCAATGATGGTCGATTCTGCAATGTTGATATAGCGCAAAGACAAAAAAGAAGTAAAAGTTGCCATACACGCCATGGCACACATCATCGCCACAGAAAAAGGCTTTTGAGGCTTCAATACCGTCTTAAACTCTTTACAAAGAAAGACAAATACAAGCAGTGGAATCAAAGCAAAGAAACTGCGGAAAAACACCACCTGAGAAACAGGAAATTCTACGGTCGTGTACTTAATACAGACCACCATTAAGGTAAACAGCAATGTCGCGCCGACGCGCAGAATCATCCCCAAATGATCTTCTTGATTCATCTAAATCAACCAGCCAATATAAACCACAAAAAATACCGTCATCGCTATCGTGAAAGTGACTTGGCAATTTTCAATGACCACAAGTAGAAATTCAAGATAAAAACGCATCTCACTATTGAAAGCGAATTTACTGTAGGAAACTGAAATCATTCAGCAGATATCAGCGCAGCCTGCCAATAAATTGGTATGCGTGATAAGTGAGCGGATAACCGCGACCGTCGTGTAGTGCCTGATAGCGGTTGGTAAATTGGCGCAAGGCGTTGAAAGTGACCTGCTCACGCAAATGCCCGACTCCACTCAAGCGAATGTGCTTGAGTACCGCATGCGGGGTGGTGAAATGATATAGCTCGCGCACTTCGCGCTGCCACAAGTAGGTGAAATGCTCGCTGAACAAAGCGCGTAAATCATCCACTTGCCAATATGGCAGCCCGATACCGAGGGTATCGCGCAGTTCGCGGTAATGTTCGCCGCAATAAAGGCTGACCACGACCAGCGCATCCGTTGCCAAATGCACACGCAGACGGTGCAGCAAAGCAGGCAAATCGGCGACCCACTGCAATGCAGAGCTGCTCAATAACAGTTGCACGTCATCGGGCAATGTCACGCTGCTGATGTCGCCCTGTAAGTAATGGACGCGCTGCGCCGGTGGTTGCAGGTTATCGGCAAGCACCAAATCATTGAGCCAGTAATCAGCAATCGGTGCTTGCCGCCAGTGGCGGCGCAGTGCTTCGGTGAGAAAGCCTGTGCCACAGCCAATTTCCAGCGCAGACGACACCGGCGCAGAGACCCACTGTACTGCGTTTGCCGCCAACTGCACAGCGAGTTCGCGCTGATGGTGAGCATGGGCGTGATAGGCAGCACGCGAACGAGCAAAGCCTGCACCGATAGCTTCACTATTCATCGGCAATCGTCAAAAAGTGCCTGCCAACTCGACCACTGGCGCAATAAATGATGCGCACCATCGACAACATGCAGTGTGGTATCGCTGCCTGCCCAGCCTGCCCGCTGATTGTCAGGCGAAAAAATGCGGTCGCCACGCGCAATCCATGCGTGTTGCCACGGATAAACCGCATCGACCGCACCACTTTGCGCGAGTAAGTCCTCTAATGCCTGCTGTTGCACGACGACTTCACTATGCGGCAGAAAATGGTCGTAATCATCCTGCACTGCGCCGAGCTGTGTAAACACGCGCTGGTAAAACTTGCGTCGCGTTACCTCATTCAGATTGGCGGCTGTTTTCGCAAACAGTGCGCAAGGGATACCGCGCTGGTCGTCAATACCAAACGGTGTGCCGTTGATGGCAATGCTTTGCGATACCTGAACGTCATGCGCACACAGCCAGCGATTTGCCGCCCACACGCCCATCGACCACGCAACCACCGCCACGTCACGCCCCTGCCACTGCGCTGCCAAATCCGACGGCACGGCTTGCGGCGCAATTACCACCACTTCGCGCCCATCGTCGAGGTGAGCCACGGCATGCTCGTCCATGCCCCAGCCGTTAAACAGTAAAACCGCCGTCATCACGCCCCCAATGCCCGTCGCTGCACGGCAATGCGCTCGCCGACGCGGGCAATGTTGTCAGCAGTCAAATCAGCATTGACGCACAAGCGCAGCTGCGCCATGCCTTTGGGTACAGTCGGATAGCGCACCGCACCCACTGCAATGCCGTCATCACGCAGTGCAGCAGCAAGCTGCATGGTGCGCGCGTTGTCGCCAATCACCAGCGGCACAATCGGCGCCGGACGCGCTGTTGTCGTGCTTATTCCCAACGCACCCTGCATGGCAAGCGTATTGGCAAACAGGCGCTGCCGCGCTGCGGCGAACTCCGGCAACAATGCCAATATCTGCGCCGTCCACGCGGCGACCATCGGCGGCAACGCACTGGCAAAAATCAGGCTGCGACAGTGGTTAACCACATAACGGCGGGTAACCTCGTCGAGCAACACCAGCGCACCATAAGATGCCAGCGCCTTGGCACACGGCATCACCAGCACGTCCACGTCTTGCGCCACGCCCTGCTCGTGCGCGATGCCCAAGCCATCGCCAAAAATACCCACCGCATGCGCTTCATCTATATATAGGTGTGCAGCGAATTCTTCTTTCAACGCAAGCAAGGCTGGCAAATCGCTCACGCTGCCGTCCATACTAAACACGCTTTCACTGACCAGCCACACATGGCGGTATTCACCGCGATGGCGCGCCAACAGCTTGTGCAACGCCTGCAAATCCTGATGCGGATAGCGCAGCAGTCGCGCCGCCGACAAACGTGCGCCATCAATCAAGCTGGCGTGAATGTCCTTATCCGCGACAATCAAATCTCCCTTGCCCGCGAGGATGGGCAACAAACCGATATTGGCGTGATAGCCGCTGTTCAAATACAGCGCAGGACGGGAAAATACCCGCGCCGCAGTCTCTTCAACCAGCGCTGCCGCCTGCGCTGCCCCACCGAGCAGGCGCGACGCACTCGCCGACGATGCCGCACTCTCCTCGTCCAGCCAACGCTGCACAAAAGCACTATAACGCGCCGTATCCCGCGCGATACCGAGATAATCATTGCTGCACAAGTCCAGCCCCTGTACCGCCTCGGGCAAAGTGCGTAATTGACCGGACTGCTGCAAAGCGTCCAGCGTATTTTGCATCATCTTATACATCGCAATACGCCTTGAGTACCGCAACCAGTGCATCGCTCAATTGCTGCAATTCAGCAGCCGAAATCACAAATGGCGGCATCAGATACACTAGCTTGCCAAATGGTCGCACCCACACGCCTGCCTCGACAAACATCGGTGTTATCACCGCCATGTCCACCGCCTCGTGCAATTCGACCACGCCAATCGCACCCAGCACCCGCACGTCTGCCACCGCGTCCCAATCCTTGAGTGGCGACAATGCCGCCTGCAAATGCGCCGCAATCGCCGCCACCTGCTCGCGCCACGCTTCATTGCGCAATAAACCAAGCGACGCACTTGCCACCGCACAGGCAAGCGGATTACCCATAAAAGTCGGACCGTGCATCATCACGCCCGGCTCGGCGGCACTGATCGTATCAGCAACGGCATCGGTGCATAAAGTCGCGGCAAAGCTGACGTAACCGCCAGTCAATGCCTTGCCAATGCACATAATATCGGGCGTGATTACCGCGTGATTGATCGCAAACCACTCACCGGTACGGCCAAAACCGGTGGCAATCTCGTCGGCAATCAGCAATATGCCATGCTTACGACAACGTTCGGCGAGATGGCGCAAATAATCGGGATGGTAAAACCACATCCCGCCCGCGCCCTGCACAATCGGCTCGATGATAAACGCCGCCACTTCATCGCCATGTGCGGCAAAAAAACCGTCCAAAGCCTTAACATCATCCGCGCACAATTCACCATCGAAGCGCGATTGCGGACGCGGCAAAAAGTGCTGCGCCGCCAAGCGCCCTTGATACAGGCTGTGCATACCGGTATGAGGGTCGCACACCGACATCGGATGCCAAGTATCACCGTGATAGCCGCCAAGTACCGTGGCAAACTGTACGCGCTGCGTTTCGCCACGCGCCTGCTGGTATTGCAGCGCCATCTTCATCGCCACTTCGACCGACACCGATCCCGAATCGCAGAAAAACACCCGCGCCAATCCTTGCGGCACAACGTCGAGTAAATCACGCGCCAATTGCACCGCAGGTTCGTGGGTCAAGCCGCCGAACATCACATGCGCGAAGCATTCGCATTGTTCTTGAATCGCGGCATTAAGCACGGGATGCTTGTAGCCGTGAATCACGCACCACCAGCTCGACATACCGTCAATCAGCTTACGTCCGTCTTCAAGGGTCAAATACACCCCTTCGGCATCGCTGACCACATACGGCGTCACGCCGCCATGTGCAGACGCATAGGGATGCCAAATGTGTTCGCTGTCAAATTGCTGGATTGCCGAAGCCATGCCTACCTCAAAAAATCGCCTATTCTAACGCCAAAAACAGCCCTTGCTCAGCCCCTTAATGAACAATCATGAACCATCATTTTGAATATCATCAAGGCACGCGGTTATAATCATTTCTTTTGCAGACAAAAATCATCATGACCCGACAAGCCAGCGTATCGCGCCACACCAACGAAACCAAAATTGACGTCAGCATCAATCTCGACGGCACCGGCAAAGCCAACCTAGAGAGTGGCGTCGGTTTTTTCGACCACATGCTCGACCAGATTGCTCGCCACGGGCTGTTCGACCTCGACATCAAATGCGATGGCGACCTGCACGTTGACTGCCACCACACTGTCGAAGATGTCGGTATCGCACTTGGTCAGGCACTGAAAGAAGCACTTGGTGATAAACGCGGACTGACTCGTTACGGGCACAGCTACGTGCCACTCGACGAAGCCTTATCACGCGTTGTTATCGACTTTTCCGGCCGCCCCGGTCTGCATTTTTACGCCAAATTCACCCGCGACAAAATCGGCGACGTTGATACCGAAACCTTCTTTGAATTTTTTCAGGGCTTCGCCAACCACGCGCAAGCTACCATCCACATCGACAACATCCGCGGCATCAATAATCATCACATCATCGAAACCATATTCAAGGCTTTTGGCCGTGCCCTGCGTATGGCATGTGCCATCGACGAACGTGCTGCCGGACAAATGCCTTCAACCAAGGGCTGCCTATGAACCGTATTGCCGTGATTGACTATGGCATGGGCAACTTACACAGCGTGTGTAAAGCGCTTGCTCACGTTGCCCCAGACGCAACCATCACCCTTGCTACCGATCGCCAAACCATTGCAGCCGCAGACCGCATATTATTGCCCGGGCAAGGCGCCATCGCAGCCTGCATGGCGGAACTACGCAAACTCGACCTCATTGAGCCACTGTTGCAAGCCGCACGCGAAAAACCCTTTCTCGGCATCTGCATCGGCCCACAGCTCATGATGCGCCACAGCGAAGAAAATGGCGGTGTCGATGGACTTGGGTTATTCGATGGCAATGTCGTACGCTTCACGCCCGACCTAATCGACCAAGGCGAAACCATCAAAATCCCGCATATGGGCTGGAATACCATCAAGCAAACCCGTGCGCATCCGCTTTGGGATTGCATCGCCGATAACAGCCACTTCTACTACGTACACAGTTACCACTTGAGCGACAACCCCGACACCATCGGCACTACCGACTACGGCGTCACCTTCCCGGCCGCCATCGCCCGTGACAACATTGCCGGATTACAAGCACACCCTGAAAAATCCGCCGATAACGGACTGCGCTTTCTCGCCAATTTTGTGCAATGGCAACCATGAGTAATCGCCTGCAACTTCGCCGCCCAATGGAAGACGATTTTGCACGTTATTACGCTATCAATAGTGATCCGGCAACCAATACCTTTAATCCGCACGGCGCAATGTCCTATGACGACGCGCGAATTATTTTTGCCGACATTCTCGCCCACTGGCAACAAGAACAATTTGGTATCTGGACAGTAACCCTGCCCGACCAGCTACATCACGCCATTGGTTTCGGTGGCATCTCGTATCGCAACTACGGAAGCACTCGCCACCTCAACCTCGGCTATCGCTTTGACCCTGACTACTGGGGCAATGGTTACGCTAGCGAATTAGCCAACCGCGCGATTACATTTGCATTTCAAGAGCAACAAGCCACCGCAGTATACGCATTGGTTCGTCCGCAACACAAAGCATCCATTCGCGTTCTTGAGAAAAATGGTATGACTTGCTGCAATACGCTTGACGACGTTCCACCACTCGAGCCCAGCCTCGTTTACTACATCCTAAAGCCCACACACGATGAATAACGCACCGCACATAGCCAACGGCGAGCAAATCATCATTTTTGATGGCGTGTGCAAATTATGCAATGCATGGAGCCGCTTCATCATCAAACACGATAAGCAGCATCGCTTTCGCCTGTGCAGTATTCAATCACCCCAAGGCAAAGCCATTCTCAAGCACTTTGGTTACGACAGTGAAGACGTCACCACCATGCTTCTTGCTCAAAGCGACCGTTGCTACGACAAAAGCGACGCTTTCCTGCAAGTCATGCACGGCCTCGGCTGGCCATACCACATCCTGTGTGCCGCCTACATCGTACCGCGCCCTATTCGCGATTGGCTTTACGACCGCATCGCACTGAACCGCTACCATTTATTCGGCAAGTACGACAGCTGTATGCTGCCCACTCCCGATCACCAAAAGCGCTTCCTCGATCATGAATAAGCAAAACCGCATCCACTGGACAGCACGCCTCACCCTTGCCTTTGTATTCATCTGGCACGGATTGGTACCCAAAATCCTACTCACTGACGCACTCGAACATCAAATGATCGCCGCCAGCCCGTTCCCACTACCGTTTGATGCCCGCACTGTTATGCTGATTGCCGGTATTGCCGAGCTAACCATTGGCGCGTTGCTGCTTTATCGTCGTTGGTTATGGCCGGTCTATTTTTCCGCAGCAACTCTCGTCGTATTACTCACCTACTGCGCATTATTTACCCCCGCATTACTCGGCGCAGCATTCAATCCCCTCAGCACCAATCTTGCCGCATTAGCATTGTGTTATATCGTCTGTCTGACACAAAAAAGCCCCGATAAACTCGGGGCTGATCAAGAACCAAACAAATATTAGCCGCCCACTACCAGCCGCATCATTTCGCCAGTCAGATAAGCACCAATTGTACCTACCGCATAGCCGAGAATGGCCAGTAATACACCAACCGAAGCAAGTGAAGGATGGAATGCTGCAGCAACGACTGGTGCGGATGCAGCACCACCTATATTGGCTTTTGAACCAACTGCAAGGAAGAACAGCGGCGCGCGAATCAGCTTGGCAACAATAAATAGCAGCGTGATGTGGAATAAGATCCATACAAAGCCGACCAAGACCAACTGCCAATGTGAGAATATTTTGGTCAGATCCATGTGCATACCAATAGCTGCCACGAGGATGTAAATGAATGCTGAACCAATTTTTGATGCGCCACCATGCTCGTAATCCCGCAGAGGCGTAAACGACAAGGCAATCCCGCCAACTGTTGCCGTCAGTACCAACCATAGGAATCCGCTAGATAAACTGTATTCTTGCGCCCATGGGAATTGCGCAAAGTAGCCACCAATATGATCCCCGGCCAGATGACCCAAACCAACCACAGCAAAGGCAATACCAAGAATAATCATAATGTCATTAAGTGATGGGATTCGCTCATTTTCACGCTGATAGCGCTCGACTGTCTGCTTTAATTCATCAATACTGCGTGTATCAGCCTTAAGCCAGCGGTCGATTGCATCGGATTTTTTGGCAAGAAATAATAGTGTAATCAACCAAAACTCAGCGACAATCACATCAACCACAGCCATCGTACCAAACAGCGTGTCATTAACCTGATGCAACTCTTTCATTGAGGCCATATTTGCGCCTCCACCAATCCAGCTACCCGCCAATGTCGCCAGTCCTTTCCACACTTCACCGGCAACCCACTCTGGCGCAATAACATGAAATAACCAGATCGCAAATGGCCCACCCAGCATAATACCGATGGTTGCGGTAAAAAACATCGCCAATGCTTTCCAGCCCAGCCCGAGAATTTTTTGTAAATCAATACTCAGCGTGAGCAGCACAAGGCTGGCTGGTAGAAGGTAGCGCGAAGCAATGTAGTAGATATGATCACCACTATCCGTACTTAAAATACCTGTCGTAGATAACAAACCGGGTAAAAAATAGCACAGCAATAACGCCGGCACATGATGATAGAACTTTGCCCAGAAGCCCTCTTTTTTTGCTGACGTATAAAAAATAAAGCCGAGCAGCGCCATGATCACGCCAAATACCAGCCCATCATTGGTAATCAATGCTTGACCTGATTCCATCGTTCCCTCCATTAGACTATAAACAAAGGAAAAATTGCTTCATTCATATGAAGCAATACCCACAACCAATATTCTGACAATCATGTTGCAAACATAAGATAAATGCAATCCCTTTTGTATATGACACATTGTTGGTTATGATGATCCTTTTTAGGATTGATTATGCTGCCCATCCCCGCTATAGACCTCAAAGACGGTCAATGCGTCCGCCTCAAGCAAGGTCGTATGGAAGATGCCACTGTATTTTCGGATAACCCTGTAGATATGGCGGCACACTGGATTGAGCAAGGAGCAACTCGCCTGCATCTCGTCGATCTCAATGGCGCATTTGCCGGTAGCCCGCAAAATGCAGATGTCGTCAGCGCCATTGCCAAACGCTTCCCCGATATTCCACTACAAATTGGCGGTGGAATTCGCGATGAAGCAACAGCCAAACACTACTGGGATTTAGGTGTGGATTATTGCATCATTGGCTCAAAAGCGGTGTCTGATCCGGAGTACGTTGCTGAACTTGCCGCAAAATACCCGAAAAAAATCATTCTTGGTATTGATGCGAAAGATGGCATGGTCGCTACTGATGGCTGGGCAGAAGTTTCAAGTGTCAAGGCTACTGATCTTGCCCGCCGTTTCAGCGCCGACACCATTGCCGCAATTATCTACACCGACATCAGCAAGGACGGCATGATGGGCGGCGTTAACGTCGCACAAACAGCCGAGCTTGCCGCAGCGACTGATATTCCGGTCATCGCTTCCGGTGGTGTCGCCTCACTTGATGACATCATCGCCCTACGTGATGCACAGCCGGCTATTTATGGCACCATCGTCGGCCGTGCTATTTACGACGGTGCATTTACCTTACGCGAAGCATACGAATCTGCTGGCATCTAAATAAGAAAAAGCCGGATGATGGCATCCGGCTTCATATCTATCTTTCTATCAACTGATTAATTACTAAAAGCGTGAGCAGCTTCCAGAGCAATAATCATCATATCGTTGAATGTGGTTTGGCGCTCTTCAGCCGTTGTGGCTTCACCTTTGAGAATATGGTCAGAAACAGTACAAATTGCCGCTGCTCTTACACCAAATTCAGCTGCAACACCATAAATCCCCGCCGCTTCCATCTCTACACCAAGAATATTGTACTTCTTCATCACTTCGAACATGTCAAAGTCTGGCGTGTAGAACAAATCTGCAGAGAACAGGTTACCAACGCGTGCTTTTTTACCGTGAGCTTCAGCTGCATCAACCAGTGCACGGGTCAGCTCAAAATCAGCAATTGCCGCAAAATCATGTCCGCGGAAGCGGATACGGTTAACGCCCGAATCTGTTGAAGCCCCCATACCGATAACAATATCACGCACATTGACATCATCCAGCACAGCACCGCAAGAACCAACGCGAATGATATTTTTCACACCGTATTCTGTGATCAGTTCCTTGGCGTAAATCGAGCATGATGGGATCCCCATGCCGTGCCCCATCACCGAGATTTTTTTGCCTTTATATGTGCCGGTAAAGCCGAACATATTGCGCACATCAGTGACTTGCTCAACGTTTTCAAGGTAAGTTTCGGCAATGTATTTCGCACGCAACGGATCACCAGGCATCAATACCGTTTCTGCAAATGCACCATCGGGAGCATTAATATGTGGGGTCATGTATTTTCTCCAGTCCTTTCAATCGAGATTTGTACATCCGCCCGATAGATCGAGCGGATATAACCACAAAAATTACAAGCTTGCTAATGCCTCGTTAAACGTCTTGCTTGGTCGCATTGCTTGAGCAGCTTTCTCAGCATCTGCAGCGTAGTAACCGTCAATATCAACTGGCTTACCTTGTACGCCGTTCAGCTCAGAAACAATCTGATCTTCATTTTCAGACAACGTTTGCGCTAAAGAAGCAAACTTCTCTTTCAATTCAGCATCTTTATCTTGCGCTGCAAGTTCTTCAGCCCAGTACAACGTAAGGTAGAAATGGCTTCCACGGTTATCAAGCTCATTGACTTTACGCGATGGTGATTTGCCATTGAGCAATAATTTTTCAGTTGCCTTATCAAGTGCATCAGCAAGTACTTGCGCTTTTTCATTACCGGTCTTTTGTGCAGTGTGCTCAAGTGACACAGCTAATGCGAGGAATTCACCAAGTGAATCCCAACGTAAGTGGTTTTCCTTAAGGAATTGCTGCACATGCTTTGGTGCAGAACCACCTGCTCCAGTCTCAAATAAACCGCCACCATTCATCAATGGCACAATAGAAAGCATTTTCGCACTTGTACCCAGCTCAAGAATTGGGAACAAATCCGTCAGGTAATCACGCAGAACGTTACCAGTCACAGAAATGGTATCCTTACCCTCTTTGACACGCTTGAGTGTGAAGCGTGTCGCCTCCTCAGGCGCCATAATGTGTAATTCAAGACCATCAGTATCGAGATCTTTGAGGTAGCGCTCTACTTTTTTGATCAGCTCTGCATCATGAGCACGGTTTTTGTCGAGCCAGAATACAGCCGGTGTATCACTCAGGCGTGCGCGAGTTACAGCCAGCTCGACCCAGTCCTTGATTGGTGCGTCTTTTGCCTGGCACATACGCCAGATATCACCTGCTTCAACGCTGTGCTTCATCAATACGTTGCCGTCTGCATCGACAACACGTACTTGGCCATCAGCAGGGATTTCAAAGGTTTTGTCGTGCGAGCCGTATTCTTCAGCTTTTTGTGCCATCAGGCCAACGTTAGGCACGGTGCCCATTGTGGTCGGATCAAATGCACCGTGCTCCTTACAGAATGCGATAGTTTCAGCATAAACACCTGCATAGCTGCTGTCAGGAATAACAGCTTTAGTGTCTTTCTGCTTGCCATCAGGTCCCCACATTTGACCTGATGCCCGAATCATTGCCGGCATAGAGGCATCGATAATGACGTCGCTTGGTACATGTAGATTAGTAATACCATTGTCTGAATCGACCATAGCCAGCTCTGGGTTATTAGCAAATGCTTCCTTAATAGCTGCTTCCACATCACTTCGTACATCTGCAGGAAGCTTATCAAGATTATTTACAAGATTGCCAAAACCGTTATTGACGTCAATACCAGCTTCTTTGATTGCATCAGCGTGTTTGTCAAACACATCCTTGAAGAAAACTTTGACAGCATGGCCAAAGATAATTGGGTCAGATACTTTCATCATCGTCGCCTTCATGTGCAACGAAAACAAAACATCCTGCGCTTTAGCATCGGCGATCTGCTCAGCTAAAAAAGCCACCAGTGCTTTTTTACTCATCACTGTACCATCGATCACTTCTCCCTCAAGGATAGGGAAAGAGTCTTTCAGCACAGTAACTGATCCATCATTACCCACAAATTCAATTTTGATATCAGTGGCATGATCAAGAGTCAGTGATTGTTCATTATGAAAGAAATCACCGCTGCTCATCGTAGCAACGTGAGATTTTGAGTCTTTAGACCAACCCCCCATACTATGCGGATATTTTTTAGCAAAGTTTTTAACCGCTTTTGGCGCACGACGGTCAGAGTTACCTTCACGCAAAACCGGATTAACCGCACTACCCTTGATTTTATCGTAGCGCGTACGAATATCTTTCTCTTCATCACTCTTTGGACTATCTGGATAGTCTGGCAGTGCATAACCTTTATCTTGAAGTTCTTTGATCGCAGCTTTTAATTGCGGCATAGACGCGCTGATATTAGGCAGTTTAATAATATTCGCTTGAGGCTCTTTAACCAATTTCCCCAGTGCCGCTAACGCATCCTCTTGACGCTGATCTTCCTGCAAGTAATCTGGGAAGCTGGCCAAAATACGCCCAGCTAATGAAATATCACTGGTCTCTACATTAATGCCTGCTGTTGACACAAATGCCTTCACCACAGGTAGCAAAGAACCTGTAGCAAGTGCTGGTGCTTCATCAGTATGGGTATAGATAATGGTTGGTTGACTCATAAGATTCCTTTATATAGATACAAAAAGCTTTACAGCGCTAATGATACCATAACCAAACAATACATCATGCTTAGCGTATCTCTAAGCGCGATACTAGCTTGTAAAGTACAAGCCTAGAGGTGAGGCCAATATTCACTATTACACTGGATACAAGAATCTGATTCACTTGCCATATATAAAACTCACAATCTATAGCAAGGCATTTTAACTTTCATCTAGGGTATTAGCGAAGCCTGCATAGTCTGGTAGAGCAAACGATGTCATACAGGGAATCCCAAAAGTGTTTGGGTATGTATGTCTGGCTTGAACCTGCTACACGTAAACGTAGAGGGAAACCAAGCTTGCTTCGATCACGGTTTAAGGTATCTAGCAAGTCGTTTAAGAAGATTAAGGGAGAGGCGTTATTTTTGAGCTTTTCGGTCATTCTAAAAAAGCCCCTTAGCGCTAGCTAAGGGGCTGTGTAAAGCCCTGACGGTGACCTACTCTCACATGGGGAGACCCCACACTACCATCGGCGATACTGCGTTTCACTTCTGAGTTCGGCATGGGATCAGGTGGGACCACAGTTCTAT